>NZ_CDWWEW010000080.1:0-3650 GCF_977966315.1 Frankia sp. CeRuru1 | reverse complement strand
GCAGGCGTCGGCGTCAGCGAGCCCGACGCCGGTGGCGACCACGGCGGCGAGCCCGACGGCGATCACGGCGACCACGGCGACCACGGCGACGCTGTCCGCCGCCGACGCCGCCGCCACGGTGCGCCGGAAGGGCTATGAGCCGGACATGAGCACCTACGCGGCCGACCGGCGGCTGAACGTCGTGATCGGCACCGGCCAGCCGGCCGGGGACACCCCCCGGCAGCTCGCCTTCGTCTTCGCCGACGGTGAGTACCGTGGCACGGACACGAAGGCACCCAGCGCGCACATCACCCTCCAGCGCCAACGCAACGATCATGAGGTCGTGCTGCGCTATGCCACCTACGACCCGCGGGACCCGGTCGATGCCCCATCGGGCCACGCCGACGTCCGCTTCCGCTGGACCGGCACGAACTTCTCCACCCTGGACAAGATTCCGCCGAGCGACCCGAATGTCTCCGGCAGCCGACGGTAGGGCCGCCGTCCGCCGGAGTCCGGGTGGCGGCGGGCGGTGCCGGGTGGCGAACCCGACGCGCCCGCCTCCGCGCCCAGCCGCACATCGCTGCGCTGGAAGCACTACGGTTCAGGGTTAGGGGTCTCGCGGGGCCGTGGACGCCGTGGACGCCGTGGACGCCGTGAACGCCGTGAACCCCACGGACACCGGTGCGGCGCGGGCCGGCGGCCATCGGGCCCCGGCCCGTGCCCACCGCCGACGAAGGAGTGAGCTTTCGGGTGAGCCCCGGCATTCCGAGTCTCACGGCCGGGCGCGCCGCCGGGCGCGGGACCGGGCGCGGCGACCAGAACAGGCGGCACGATGCTGACCCCGCTTGTTGACGACGACCCGCGCCACGTCGGCCCATTCACGATCCACAACCGGATCGGCGCTGGCGGCATGGGCACCGTGTACCTCGGTTTCAACGCCGACGGCCGGGCCGCCGCGGTGAAGGTTCCCGACGCCCGGTTCGCTGACGACCCCGAATTCCGGGAACGGTTCCGCCGCGAGGTGGCCGCCGCCCGCCGGGTGCACGGCCGGGCGGTCGCGGCGGTGCTCGATGCCGATCCCGAGGCCACGTCGCCGTGGCTGGCGACCGAATACGTGGAGGGCACCAGCCTCGCCGACGCGGTGCTGCGCCACGGCCGGCTGGAGGAACGGCTGCTGCACGGCTTCAGCGTGGGACTCGCCGACGCGCTGATCGCCATCCATGCCGCCGGAGTGGTGCACCGCGACCTCAAGCCCTCGAACATCCTGCTGGCCTGGGACGGCCCGAAGGTCATCGACTTCGGCATCGCGCGGGCCTCGGGGATCCCCAGCCACACCCGCACCGGGATTCTCATTGGCACGCTGGCCTGGATGGCGCCCGAGCAGCTGCGCGGGGAACGGGCCGGGCCCCCCGCCGACGTGTTCGCCTGGGGCGCCTGCGTGACGTACGCGGCGACGGGACATCCGCCGTTCGCCTCCGAGCAGTCCGACGTGCTGACCAGGATGCGCGAGGACCGACCACCCGACATCGCCGGCGTGCCGGCGAAACTCGCCCCGCTGGTGCGCGCGGCGCTCGCCCGTCGGCCGGAGGAGCGCCCGAGCGCCGCCGAGCTGGTCCGCCGCCTGGTCTCGGACTCCGCGGTCCGCACCCCGGCCGATGCCGACCGGGCGGCGGCGCTGGCTCTCACCCCCTGGCAGGCCCGCCCGCCGCTGAGCGCGGGGCCCGGCAAGGGCGGCGGCAACGGCGGCAACGGCGGCGGCGCGCCGCTGGACCCCGACCAGCCCGATCAGCCGACCCATCCCCTGGCCAACCGGCCGACGCCACCGCCGGACGACGACCAGTCGTGGCGCACCGTCCCGGTACCCCGCCGGGGCGCGGACGGCTCGGTGCAGGATCCCGCCGACGGCGGCGCAGCCGGCCCGCCGCGACACGCGGCGGACGGCGGGCTGCTCGGCCGGCTCCCGGCATCCTGGCGGCGGCGGGCACCGGGCGCGCGCGGAGCGCTGCCGGTCGTCCTGCTCGCCGGAATCGTCGGGCTCGCCGGGCTCGCCGGGCTCGCCGCCGTGCTCATCGGGGCCGGCGGCTCCGATCCTCAGGTGCAACCGGCCGCCCCCGCCCCGTCGTTCGGCCGGGCGGTCCCCAGCGACCCCGCGAACCAGCCGCCAGCCGGTGCTCCACTGTGGACGCCGGGCATCCGGCCCGGCCCGGCTCGGCCCGGCCCGGCCAGCCCACCCCCGGTCGGCGACGAACAGCCGATGACACCGACGGACCCGGGCACTCCGACACCGGTACCCACCGCGGCGAGCGCGCAGCCGAGCGCCACGCCTACGAGCCGGCCATCGCAGCCGACGGGCGCATCCCCGACGGTCGTGCCGACCTCGTCGCCGAGCCCGGGCACCTCGGCCACGGCGACAAGCTGCCCGACGGCCGCCCCACTCGGGGCGACGACGACCGCACCGCCGCCCTGCTGAACCCGCCGCACGGCCACTCTGCTGAAGCCCGCCGCATCGTCGCGTCACGCCACCGTCCGGCGTCCTGGTGCCCATCCACCACGCACCGGAGACTCTGACTACGGCAAACCCGCTGCGCGACCGCCGCCGACGGCGTCCATGAGGGGCCACGAGTCCACCGGGAGGCGGGAGAGCCCGGCGACCGGCGCCTTCGGCTTCGGCTTCGGCTTCGGCTTCGGCTTCGGCTTCGAGCTAGCGAAGCGATCGGATTTAGGAAAGATTTAGGAAAGATTTAGGAGAACGGAACGGTAATGCAGGCCGCCCGCGGACCGGCGGATCCGGCTTCGCCGGGCATGCCACTCGTCCCGTGCTCATGGAGCACGACCGCACTGGCACCGCCGGCCCGGAAGTTCCAGTCGACGATGGCGAACGCCTGGCCGTTGCCGCCGGCATCCGTGCTGAAATCCAGCCAGACCTCGTTGTGTGGATTGGCGTACGCCGGATCGACAGAGGGTTGTACCGGGTCCGGGATGTTCTGGTAATGCGGCCCGGCCGCCGTACCCGTCGCGCCGCACGCCTTCTGATGAACATGCGCCCCGTACTTGCGGTCGGGCAGCAGGCCCTGAACTACCAGGCCCACCACGGTACGAGGCCCGCCGGCCGCCAGTACGACCGCCCCGGCGCCGACCGGCACGAGATGCCGGTTGTAGGTGACGGCCGCCGGTGGCTGCTTCTCGTTCCAGGTCGTGAACGCGACCGGCTCCGCGACGACCCTCGTGACGCTCGGAACTGCCGGTGCCACCGCCGAGGCCATCACCGAGGCCGCGGCGGCGAACAACGCGGTGAACAACCCAAGGCCGGCCAGGGTGATCGACAGACGCCGTCGCATGAGGACCCTTTCAGCGGCTAGTTCAGCGGCTCGGGAACGCCGTTCATGTGGGACGAGCCTAGCCTGGCCACAGGTTTCGGGAATGCTCAACACGACCTGACCCGAAAAATAACGTGAGGTGACGGCGGTGCCCGGCCCGGGCCTGATCCGCGACTTGCGGGCCTGATCCGCCCATACCGCCCCGGTCGGCGGGAGGCCGTCGCCGGAGCCCTCGCGGCCACCGGCCGGCTGGAACGCCGGATGCCCGCCACGGCGGGGAGAGCCCGTTCCGACGACCGGTCGGCCGAGCCGTCGTCCCCTGCCCTTTCCCCGGCCCCGGCCTCAGTCCCAGCC
>NZ_CDWWEW010000079.1:10090-15973 GCF_977966315.1 Frankia sp. CeRuru1 | reverse complement strand
ACCGAGCACCGCACCCCCCGGTTTCCCACCCCCCGGCTCTCGCGACGACACCGCCGGGATGTCCGCGCTGATGTGCTCGTTCGTGGCCGGGCAGCTCGCCTGCATGGCCGATTTCGCGTTGCTGTACGCACCCAACGTGAACTCGTACAAGCGCCTGGCGCCGGGCTCCTTCGCTCCGACCGGAATCAGCTGGGGACGCGACAACCGGACCTGCGCCATACGGGTGGTCGGCGACGGGTCGGGGCTGCGCGTCGAACACCGGGTGCCGGGCGGTGACGCGAATCCCTACCTCGCCGTCGCCGGGATGATCGCGGCCGGCCGTTACGGCATCGAGCACCGTCTCCCGCTCGAACCCGGACGGATGGGCAACGCCTTCACCATGCCGGACGTGCCACGGCTGCCCGCGACGTTGCGGGAGGCGGTGGACGGGTGGCGGGCCAGTGCGGTGGCCCGGGCCGCCTTCGGTGATCGGGTCGTCGCCCATCTGGCCCATGCGGCCGAAGTCGAGCTCGCCGGCTACGAGCGGACCGTCACCGACTGGGAGCGTCGGCGCGGCTTCGAACGGTTCTGACCCCGACCTGCTCCGGGACGGAGTATTCGCGCAGTCCGAACCGCTGATACAGAGTCCGCAACGGGCCAGGGGCCCACCAGTTGTAGTCGCCGGCCACCCGCATGAAGGCGGGGACCAGCACCCCTCGGATGAGGGTGGCGTCAAGCACGATCGCGAGCGCGGTGGCGATCCCGAACATCTGGATGAACCGGACCGACGAGGTACCGAACGCGACGAAGGTGACGGCGAGCAGCGCGGCGGCGGTGCTGACGATCCGCCCAACCCGGGCGAGCCCGGTGGCGACCGCTTCGGTGTTGGGCGCGCCGGCGTCGTGCGCCTCCTTGATCCGGGAGAGCAGGAAGACCTCGTAGTCCATCGAGAGCCCGAAGGCGATACAGAAGAGCAGGACCGGCATGGAGGTGTCCAGCGGGCCGGGGGTGAAGTCGAGGAACCCGGACAGGTGGCCGTCACTGAAGATCCACACCGAGGCGCCGAACACGGCGCACATCACCAGCCCGTTAAGCACGATGGCCTTCACCGGTAGCAGCACGCTGCCGGTGAACAGGAACAGCAGCACGAAGGTCGCCAGCGCGATCAGCCCGAGGGCGACCGGGAGACGGTCGGCGATCGTGGTCTTGCCGTCTACCAGGACGGCGGATGCGCCACCGATCAGCACACTGGTCCCCACGGGCGCCGGCACCGCACGCGCGGCCCGGACGAGAGCCTGCGCCCGGTCCGACGCATAGTCCACCGCGGGCACAACCTGGAGGGAATCCGCTCCGGCGATCGCGAACCGTCGGCTGGCCGGACCGGGCGGTACGACCCGGCGCCCGTCGATGTGGGACCCGAGGGCGCTATCGACCCGGGCCACGTCCGGCAGTTCGGACAGCGCGGTCGCGTAGGAAGCGAGCGCGGACCGGTCGATCATGCCCGGCCCGGCGGCCTGGACGACGACGTCGAGCGCGCCGCCGATGTCGGCGGCGAACGCGCCCCGCAGGGCATCACCGACGATCCGGCTGTCCGCCGAGCCCGGCTTCAGCACCCGGTCGTCCGGGGTGCCGAAGTTCACGTGCAGAAAGGGCGCCCCGAGGACGAGCAGAACCGCGATTACCGGCAGGCCGGTGAGTACCGGGTGGCGCATCACGGTGCCGGCGACCTGACGCCAGAACGGCGAGTCGGCCGCCTCGCGCACCACGACCGGCGCCGACCCGACGGGCGCCGGTCCAATCGGCACCGGCCCCGCCGCGCCCGCGGGCCCGATCGCCGCGCCGCGCCGGGCACGACCGGCGCGGCGGCGGCGCACGAGCCCGAGCAGGCCGCCGATCCCCCAGGCGTTGACCCGCTCGCCGAGCACCATCAGCAGCGCCGGCAGGGCCACGACGGCGGCCAGCATCGCGACGAGGGTCACCGAGATCCCGGCGTAGCTCATCGACTTCAGGAAGAACGGCGGGAAGACGAGCATCACGGCCAATGCCACGATCACCGTCGCCCCGCTGAACAAGATCGTCCGGCCGGCCGAGCGGACCGTCCTCTCCACCGCGGTGGCGCGGTCCCGGCCCGCCGCCAGTTCCTCCCGGAACCGGCTGACCATCAGCAACGAGTAGTCGATGCCCAGCCCCAGGCCGAGGGCCGTCGCCAGGTTCACCGCGAAGATCGACACATCGGTGAGATCACCGATCACCGAAAGCGCGGCGAAGCCACCCAGCATGCCGAGCAGCCCGATACCCAGCGGCAGCAAGGCGGCAACCACGCCCGCGAACGCGATGACCAGCAACGCCAACGTGATGGGAATGGCGAACGACTCGGCGGCGGCGAGGTCGGCCGAGACGTGTCCGCTGATGTCCTCCCCGACCGTCGCGGCCCCACCCGGCCGGACCGTCACCGCCCCCGGCGCGTCCCCCCACGACTCGTAATGATCAACGATGTCGGCGGCCTGGTCATCGTCCTGGATACTGGCGACGACAAGCGCCTGCCGGCCGTCCCTCGAGCGCAGCGCCGGACCGCCCCCCGTCCAGTAGGACACGACGTCCCTCGCCCCGGCCTGGGCGGCGAGATCGGCGGCAACCGTCTTTCCCGCGGCGACGACCGCCGCGTCGTCCACATCGCCCGCCCGGGCGGTCACCAACAGGAGGAAGTTCGGGCGGCCGTGGAAGCGAGCGTCCAGGACGTCCTCGGCCCGGGAGGAGTCCGACGCCGGATCGTCGAACCCCCCCGCCTGGAGTTTGCCGAAGGCATCGCCCGCGAGCCCACCGGCGCCGAGCAGCACGAGAAGCGTGAGGACGAGGACCAGACGCGGGCGGCGCGTCACGAGCGCCACGAGCGGAGTAAACACGGAACCCTCCGAAGAGCAGGCGATGCTGAAGAGAACAGTGTTCGCGATCGCTGCTCGTGTCAAGACGCATCCGTTCGCAAAGTTGACAGCGTTCTCGTCGAGACCCACCATGACCGTGGTGAGCAGTCCGGTTCCCCGTCGCGAACGACTGCGGCAGGCCACTCTCGACGAGATCAAACAGACCGCGCGCGCCCAGCTGGCCGAGCACGGCCCGGCTGCGCTCTCCCTACGGGGAATCGCCCGGGTGATGGGCATGGCCCCATCGGCCCTGTACCGCTACGTGGACAGCCGGGAGGTCCTGCTGGCCGAGCTGGTCGCGGACGGGTTCGCCTCACTGGCGGAGGCCCTGGAGGCGGCCTTCGACGCGGCCGATCCGCACGACCACCTACGACGCTGGCTCCAAGTCGCCCGCGCGCACCGCCGCTGGGCCCTGGACCATCCGACGGAATACGGACTGATCTTCGGCCCCGGCATCCCCTGCGCCACGTCGACCAACGACCGGATGATCACACAGTTGCACCGCGCGGTCGCGGTGCTGTTCCGCTGCATGAGCGAGTCGACCAGGGCCGGCATGATCGACGCCGCCGCGGTGGACGCCCAGCTCACCCCGCCGATGCGCGCTAGCCTACAAGCCTGGGGACGCGACCACGACGTCGCGATCGACGCCGCGGGACTCGCCGTGTGCCTGGCCGTCTGGACCCAGTTGCACGGCTTCATCTCCTTGGAGATGTTCGGGCACCTCCCCTCCGCCCTCGACGACCTCGACGATCTGTTCGACCGGCAGATGGCGGACGCGATCATCCGCGTGTGGCGAGGCGGGTACCACCTCGCCACGGTGATGCCCGTCCCGCCGGCCGGCCGGCCGGCCGCGGAGTGACCACCCGGTGCTGACCAGCCACCCGGTGCCGACCAGACGGTCTGGTGGTCGACGGTCGGCCGGTCGGCGGCAGCGGTTCAACTGTCCGGCGACCGGCCGCCGGACGGTCAGGCCGAGGTCCGCATTCGCCGCCCCAGCGCGTCGAGCGCGACCCGACGGGTACCCTTGATCTCCGGCAACCGCGCCTGATAAGCCGGTGCCGTGGCCAACGGCTGGTAGAAGCCGAGCCGCGGGACGAAGTCGGTGTCGTCGTAGCCCGGCGGCCGGTGCAACGCATACGTACGACCCGGGAAAAGCAGGTCGTAGTTGTCGGCGATCTGCCAGATGGCGACGTGCGGGTCGACCCGCCGACGCTGAAAGTACGCCTCCAGGACATCGATTGTGAAACTAATCTCATGGAACTGTTTGACCAGGCTGTGGTAATGCTGGCCGACCTGATACTTGATCGGTAGTTCGATCTGGAGACTATCGGAGTAGTCGAGCAGATCGAGCGCCAGAACCTTCAGTGACGTCTCGACGCCGTACCCCCGCGAGAACGCCAGCGCCGCAAAGACGTCCGCGTCGATGACGAACTCCCCGATCAGGGGCTGGATTGTCCGAGTGATGGACGGCACATACCTGGCGAGCTGTTTCGACAACAGCGACCGCAGCATCTCGGTGGTTCGCCCCCCGGGCTGCCCGTCGCCAGTGACTCTACGCGAACTTCCGTTGACGAAAAGCGGGGCGTTATCGGCAGTCACGGCGGCAGCCAGGACACCCACTGTATATGGATCGTAGCTTTCCAGATCGGCGTCATGGAAGATGAGCCGACTACCGAATGCAAGGTAGGCGAGACTACGCATCGCGCCCGCTTTGCCGCCGGTCGTGGTGGCCTCTCGGCCCGCGTGGCGCTGCAGGACCGACTCTCCACGCACGACCCAGCTGGCGCCCGCGTCGGTCGCGATGCGCATCAGGCCATGTTCGTCCCCGTCCGACGACGGGTCGACAACCACGCCGATCTCGTCCAGCACGCTGCGCTCCTGCATCCAGCGTTGCCGGTTGAGTGCGATGATGTCGCCGAGAGTTCGAGCCGCCTCCGGGCCACGGGCCGGGATGAGCAGACTCAGAGTGATGCCCTTGGCGAGTTTGTCGACCTCGATCGAGTCGAGGTCGAGGCTGGTGGGTTCGAGCGTTCGCACGGACGCCCCTCTCTCGTGACCTTTCTTGGGTACGGACAGCCCGTACCGGTGATGACGTCCAGATGGGGATCTGGTGCGGCATTGCCGGCGGTATCAGACGGGCTGGGTAGGGAATCCCCCAGCCACCCCGGACCGCACGATTGGGTACCTCCGTTCACAACGCCTCATCCGCCCGAGTCGTCGCCGGTACCTCCCCGCGTGTTCCGGTTCACCGCTTCCGCCTCTCGACCACCCGGGAACGACCGGTCCGCCACATGCAGGTACTGGAGCGTCAAAGTATCGGTCTTACGACCGTGTCCGTCACTCCCCATCTTTCTCGAGGGGAACAACCACCGCTTCCGGGACAAGGAGCGAACACTCGGCGCCGCACCAGCACGACACATGACCCCGCCGCGCCACGGAGGGTACCCGACCAAGCACCTGGAGCGGTTGCTCCGGGACCGATCCGAAAGAACTACCCCCGCACGGCCCGCCGATGCCACCGGATGGGCGGAATCGCTCACGGCGTCCTACTCTCTTTCGGTTATGGCCACGGAAGGAAGACCGGCGCGCGACCGGGCCATCCCGAAGACGGACGATCGGGCGGCACTCGCCGGCCTGCCCACCGCCGTGGCCGCGCTCACCATCGCGTACGCCAGGGCACCGCGGCGGATACGGCATCCGGGGCCGGGGGCTGCCTACTCGAACCAGCCGTTTCACCGACTTCATGATCACCGACGTCGTGGCCCGATCCGGCGGAACCGATCGCGACCCGGTCCCGTCCCGCGGCCTTCGCGGCGTACAGCGCGCGATCCGCGGCTGCGACGAGCGCGAAGGTGTCGTCCGCGTGATCGGGGAGGGCCGCCGCTCCGACCGAGACCGTCACCGCGATCAGCAGAGACTCCTCGCCGCTGTCTCCCCGGACACCGGCACCCGACCGGGCCTGGCCGCGCGCCCTCGTCGGCTC
>NZ_CDWWEW010000079.1:0-10065 GCF_977966315.1 Frankia sp. CeRuru1 | reverse complement strand
CCTCGCCGCTGTCTCCCCGGACACCGGCACCCGACCGGGCCTGGCCGCGCGCCCTCGTCGGCTCGGTAGACCCCGCCGCCCCGGACTCCCCCGTTCGGGCCGGCGGGTCCAGAACTCGCAGCGCGGGCACGACGATCCGGACGGGTTCCCGTCCGACGCCGCGGCGCAGACGTTCGGCGATATCGGCGAGGGCGCCTCCCCGGACATTCAGCGTGAGCAGCGCGAACTCCTCACCTCCGTAACGGGCGACGACGTCACCGGGACGGGTCACGACCAGCAGTCGCCGAGCCACCTCCGTCAACACCTGATCACCAGCCGGATGGCCGAATCGGTCGTTCACCGACTTGAAGTGATCGACGTCGACGAGGATCAGCCCCATTCCGGATCCGGTGCGTCGTACCCGACCGGCCGCCAACCGCATCTCGGCCTCCAGATAGCGGCGGGTACGCAGGCCGGTCAGCCCGTCCGTGATCGCCAGACGCCGCTGGTCGGCCTCCAGGCCCGCCATCCGAACAATGATCAGAATCATCATGATCGCACTTACGGCCACGACGACCAGCAGATCCCGTAGATCACCACGGATCACCTGCACGGCCAGCACGGTGGGAGCCACCAGCCCGGCGCTCGACAGTGCCACCAGGCGCCAGCCGCTGCGCGCCTGCGCACGCGGGGGCGCCGGCCGCGTGAGGTCGACCATGGTCGGATGCAGCGCGGCGGCGCCGAGGGCGAGGTTGCCCGTCAACCAGATCGCGTCGAGGTAGTTGCCGACCTCGAAGGCCCCGTTCGTCTGCTGCGCGACGTAGATGGCGTCGGCGGTCAGGATGGCGAGCAGGTTGCCCGCCAGCAGGAAGAAGGCGGGTGGGCGGCTCCCGTGCCCCACCACGAGACGGATAGCCACCCCCAGCAGCGCCAGATCCATCGCCGGATAGGCCACCGAGGTGACGCCGACGAACAGCTTCTGGCCCGCACGCACCTGCGGCGCGATCAGGTAGAGCCAGGACAACAGAACCGCCGCGAGCAGGAACATCGACCCGTCGAGCAGGCCGGCGATGTCCCGTTCCTGGGTCCGTCGCCGGGTCAGCAGAACGAGACCGACGACGAGCAGCGGGTAGTGGCCCAGATACAACACATCCGGCAAGGCCGGATAGTCTGTGATGTCAAGCACATAGTGAAAGATGTAGAAGGCGCCATCGCCTATGGCGTACATCACCTGGCTGCTTCCGATCAGCAACCAGGGACGTCGGTCGGTCAGCTCCTGGCGTTGCAGGCCGAGGAACACGGCCCCCGCGGCCGAGGTGCTGAGGCAGAGGTAGATGACCAGCCGGACGACGCGTGGGCCGCCGGTCGTGGGAAGCTGGCCGTAGACGAGGATGGCGATCAGACCGAGACAGAGATAGACGAGCCAGACGTGGCTACGCCAGGCGCGCCGCCACGATGGAGCCGGCATCACCCCTCGGTTCGCGACGCGGGATCCGTGCGGGACAGCGGGCGTGGCAGCGGTGCCGGGGTCCGCCGGGAGGTCCGGACCGGTGCGTCGCCCGGCTGGGCGTGATGCCGTCGATGGGCGTTCGTTGTCGGGTTGACCGAGGGAATCGGACCTGTCGACCATGCAGGACCGGCTGGCGGTGAACAGCCGCCCCGGAAGGACCGGGCCATGAGCAGCCTCTCAGTGTGAACATGCGGGTGGCACGCGTACCGGCCACGTACGCCTGTGGTGCCTTGCGGCATTCCGTTGCCGCTCACGGCACCCACAGCGACACTGATCCCACCCGCCTGGCTTCGGCGGGTCGAACGACGAGTCGAACGCCGCGACCTGCTGAAACCGTATCGAATGGTTGCTCTTCGTACAGGAGCGTTTGAAGCCTGATGGGTACTCTTATCTGATCATTTGTCCACTCATTGTGCGGGATCCGCCCCGCTCGGACGGATCCCGGCTGGGGCGGTCACGAAGGGCGAGCCTCGCCCGGACCACTACGAGCTGATGATCGGCAAGTCAGGCTGACGACCGCCGTCGCGGACGTTTCCGCGACGCAGGTCAGGGGTGGGCGACGAAGTTGAAGTGCGCCCCCGACGCGAAGGCCGCCCGGAACATGGGCAACGTGTAAGGACCGTCGCCGTCCAGATCGAAGATGCGCAGCCCGAGATCACTGTCGACGAGCGTGTACATCTCGTCGGCCGTCGTGCCGTAGTCCCGGGCACCGGCACCGAACTCGAAGACGAGATACGGCCGGCTGAAGCCGATCAGCTTCTGGCCGCCCTTGAACACCCCGTACTCGGCCCCCTCGACGTCGACCTTGATCAAGGCCGGCCGGTAGTCGGCCGGCATCGCGTCGTCCAGCGTCTCGACCGCGACCTCGATCTGTTCGACGTCCTCGCTGTCGGGCACCCGATCACGCAGCCCGCTGTAGGCGGGCCTGCTACGGACGTAGGTGAAGGGCAGCACCCCCGGCTGGTCGGCGAGCGCGGCCTGCCGTACCTCCACCGCCGGGAAATCGGTGGTCAACGCCGCGGCCATGTGCGGCAACGGCTCATAGGCGACGTGCCGGCCTCCCGGGGCGTGCTGGAGGATGATCCGGAGAACGTCACCCTTGTGCGCGCCCACGTCGATACAGTTCGAGTCCTCCCGGAGGACGAAGGACAGCAGCAGCGCCAGATGCCGGTCGTCGCTGCGATTGCGGCGGGCGGTAGGGACGACGTTGTCACGCACCAGCTTCAGCGCCGGACCGAGGCCGATGTCGACCGCCACCCGCCGGGCCCTTGCCAGCTGTTTTTCCATCCGAGGATCCATCCGCCGTGACCTCCTGTTGTTCAAGCGGCGATCTGCCGGAGTGTCATCGCCGAATGACCCGTTATGACAGTCAGTACACCACTATTGGGCGAACATGATCCATGGTCAAGACCGGTAACAGGAATTTCAAGTCCACTTCATTCCCGCTCGACCCCGCTCGGACGACCGGACGACCGGACGACCGGACGACCGGACGACCGGACGACCGGACGACCGGACGACCGGACGACCGATAATCCTTACGCCACGAAGAGTTCGACTTCTGAACTCTTCCGCCAGGGAAGGGTTTGGAGGTCGTGGCAGACTACCCAGCGGGACCGTTCGGCCTCGCATCGGCCGCCGCCGCGATGGAGAAGATCGACGGCGGCCGCGTCAGCATCCCGTCCTCAGCGGGCCCCGGCGAGAATCTGCTCGTCGACCGGCTCCACGGCGAAGGATCCCACCGGTGGGCAGGCGCAGACCAGGTTGCGATCACCATAGGCGCCGTCGATCCGACGTACCGGGGGCCAGTACTTGGCGGCCCGCAGCGAAGCGACGGGATAGGCCGCCACCGATCGCGGATAAGCGTGCGACCATTCGTCGGCGGTAACCATCTGTGCGGTATGCGGAGCATTATTCAGGGGATTGTCGGTCCGCGGCCAGATACCGTCTCCAACCTTGTCCGCCTCGGCCCGAATAGAGATCATCGCGTCGCAGAAACGATCGATCTCGCCGAGATCCTCACTCTCCGTCGGCTCGACCATCAGTGTTCCGGAAACCGGGAAAGACATGGTCGGAGCATGGAAACCGTAGTCGATGAGACGCTTCGCCACATCGTCCACGGTGACGCCGGTCATCTTCGTCAACGGCCGTAGGTCCAGAATGCACTCATGGGCGACCAGCCCGTCCCGGCCCGCGTAGAGCACCGGATAGTACGGACGCAGCCGGTGGGCAATGTAGTTGGCGTTCAGGACGGCCACCGAGGTCGCCCGGCGCAGGCCATCCGCACCCATCATCCGGATGTAGGCCCACGGAATCATGAGAATTCCGGCCGAGCCCCATGGGGATCCCGAGATCGGGCCCACTCCGGTGGCCGGTCCGGCCTCCGGCCGCAGCGGGTGGTTCGGCAGATAGGGTAGGAGTTTCTCGACCACGGCGACCGGGCCGACCCCCGGACCCCCGCCACCATGCGGGATGCAGAACGTCTTGTGCAGGTTCAGGTGGCTCACGTCGGCCCCGAACTGCCCCGGCCTGGCGAGCCCCACCAGAGCGTTGAGGTTCGCTCCATCTACGTACACCAGGCCGCCGGCCTCATGCACGATCGCGCACGCCTGCCCGATGCCCTCCTCGTACACACCATGGGTCGACGGGTAGGTGACCATCAGCGCCGCCAACGCGTCCGCGTTCGCGCGGGCCTTGCGGGCCAGATCGTTCAGGTCGACGTTCCCGTCGTCGTCACAGGAGACGACGACCACCCGCATTCCCGCCATCGCGGCGCTCGCCGCATTCGTCCCATGCGCCGAGGAGGGAATGAGACAGATGTTTCGCACCACGGACCCGGGAACAGCATGATCGCGATGATAGGCCCGGATGGCGAGCAGCCCGGCGAGCTCACCCTGACTGCCGGCATTCGGCTGGAGGGAAACCCCCGCATACCCGGTGATCTGCGCAAGCCAACGCTCCAGGTCCTGAATCATCGCGAGATATCCGGCGGCCTGGCCCAGCGGGGCAAATGGATGGATGTCGGCGAATTCCGGCCAGGTGACCGCGGCCATCTCCGTGGTCGCGTTGAGTTTCATCGTGCACGACCCCAAGGGGATCATGCCCCGGTCGAGAGCCAGATCAAGATCGGACAGTCGACGCAGATAGCGGAGCATCGCGGTCTCCGACCGATGGTCGTGGAACACCGGATGTTGCAGGTAGGAATCCGTACGCACCAGTTCGGCGGGCAGCGCCACCAGCTCGTCCGCCATCTGATCTGCCTGGTCCGCGCGGGCCATGAGGTGATCGCTCGCCGCCGCGACGGGCCCGGTCCGAGCCCCGGTTCGGATCCCGCTTTCGGTCTCGGTCTCGGTCTCGGTCCAAGTGATGCCCGCCGTGGCCTCCGGGCCCACCCCGAAGGCCGACCAGACGGCCCCCAGCTCGGCCCGGCCCGTCGTCTCGTTGCAGGAGATGCCCACGTGGTCATCGTCGACCAGCCGCAGGTTCACTCCCCGCGCCAACGCGTCCGCAACCACCTGGGCGGCCCGGCCCGGCACCGCGGCGAGGACGGTGTCGAAGAACGCGTCGTGCACCACCGTCACACCGGCGGCGCGCAGGCCTTCGGCGAGGCGCACCGCGTGCCCGTGGAGGCGACGCGCGATCCCGGCCAGGCCCTCCGGGCCGTGGTAGACCGCGTACATAGAGGCGAGTACCGCGGGCAGCACCTGGGCTGTGCAGATGTTGCTCGTCGCCTTTTCCCGCCGGATGTGCTGCTCACGGGTCTGCAGGGTGAGCCGGTACGCGGGTGCGCCGTCCGCGTCGACCGATACCCCGACGAGCCGCCCCGGCAGGGACCGCTCCAGCCCCTTGCGCACTGCGAGGTAGCCGGCGTGCGGGCCTCCGAAGGACAGCGGTAGCCCGAACCGCTGCGTGCTCCCCACCGCGATGTCCGCGCCGAGATCACCAGGCGCCCGCAGCAGGGTCAACGCCAGCGGATCGGCGGCGATCGTGACGACGATGCCGCGCTCCCTCGCCGATGCGATCACACCCCGCACATCCCGCAGGACGCCCGCCGGCCCGGGATAAGACAGCAGCAGGCCGAAGGTCGCATCCAGCTCCGCCGGGCCCACGGCCGTGAGTCCGGCGGCGAGATCCGCGACCACCACGTTGATCCCCAGCGCCTCCGCCCTGGTCGCGACCACCGCAATGGTCTGCGGGAGGGTGTCGGCATCGATGAGGAACGTCGTGCGGGAACCCTTCGCCGTCCGGAACGCGATCTGCATCGCCTCGGCCGCCGCGGTCGGCTCGTCCAGCAGGGAGGCTCCGGCCACCGCCAGGCCGGTCAGATCAGTGATCATCGTCTGGAAGTTGAGCAACGCCTCCAGGCGGCCCTGGGAGATCTCCGGCTGGTACGGCGTGTACGCCGTGTACCAGGCGGGGCTCTCCAGGATGTTGCGCTGGATGACTCCCGGCATCACCGCGGGATGGAACCCCAGCCCGATCATCGAGGAAACCGGTCGGTTCCTGCTACCGAACGCGCGTAGGGCCGCGAGCACCGCGGGTTCACTCAGCGCCGCGGGAAGATCCAGATCCTGGTCACGGATGCTCGCCGGGACGGCCGCATCAGTGAGCGCGGCCAGTGATTCCACGCGCAGCGCATCCAGCATCGCCTGTTGGGAGGACGGGTCCGGGCCGATGTGCCGATCGGCAAACCGCGGGATGGCCGCGGCGGGCAGCCGCCTCGCACCGTTCCTGCCCACCGCCGCGGCGCTACCCTGCCGCGGCGCCCCCGACCGCGCGTGCGACGACGCGGGAGCGGTCGTGGCGGTCGTGGCGGCTGTGGCGGCCGTGGCCGGTCCATCGGCATAGGGGGTGTCGTCGTACTCGGTGACGTCAGGCATGATGACTGCTCCGGAGGTCGGGCGACGACGGATCATGCCGGCGCCGCGGCGGGCCTCCCCCTCTGTCATAGGCCTGAGAGCTTCACCGGCGCCGCCGCCGGCAGTCCGGGGAGCTGCGGGCGGGGAACGCGGCTTTCACCGTCGGCGGGACACCCCACGGCGTCCACTTTCCAGAGTTGCCTGACCCGGCGGTTGGGGGCCTGAGAGTTTATGGGGAGAGCTTGCTCCTTCGGCGTCCCGACCAGCGAGCGACCGGGACTCTCCCGCACAGGTGTGAGCGGCATCGGTATGGAGTTGTGGGACGGGGCACGGATGACCCGGGGATGCCTACCAGTAGCGAATGATCGGCTCCCGACTGGCGCCGGTCCCCTCGACGCCGGCTGCGTTCAGCCACGATTCCACTCCCCGAACACTAGCTGCGGGAGCCCCGCGGGCCAACCAGTGACCCCCACCGAAACCTGTGCGCAACATGAACCCACGAACCCGTGGAGCCGTGGAGCCGTGGGCCGTGGGCCGTGGGCCCTGGGCACGGGACCATCGGTCGTCCGCCATCCGATCCTGCGGGCGGAGGCGGCGGCCTCGGCGTCAGGGCCGCCCGCCGGTAGGCGATACGAGCGCGGACAGCTATGTATCTAGGCACATGTCACAGCTCTGCGGAAAAATGTCAAGAAGCATCAAGATTCCGGGGCGTGCCCCAGCACTGATGCTGAAAAACCGGGCCATGCCCCCTGGAACGTCCTCCCGATGCCCCTCCCGCCCGCGCGGACGACACCTACACAAAGAAATGCGAGGTATCGCCCGGGTCGCCGGACGGCACGTGCATCATACGGTTCATCTGCACCATCCGACGCTGACGCCCGCCACGAAAGGTGCGGCCGGGCAGGCCGAACGCGGACACGGGCACGAAGGTGCCATCGCACGAGGTGCCATCGCACGAGCGGGATAGGCACACGGCCAGTACGCCGTCCTCGTCGACTACCCGGCAAAAAAATCGCCATGACAATTGATCATGCGGCAACCACAGCCTGGGGTTGAACCGGTGCGGCGTCTGGCCTTAACCTACGGATGTCGGCTGCACGCTTCATTGCACGGGCTTCATTGCACGGGCTTCATTGCACGGCGACTACTCTGGGCGATGACGAGTAGGAGGAGAACTCTACTTTCCGCCGTCCAACATCACGGGGAGGGAGAGCTCGATGCAGGGCCTTCAGTCACTGTTCAGACGTCGATGCGCCCTTATCCCGTCACTCCACACGCAGGGCACGGACGCGTATCCGGATCCCGGCATCCCCGCGGTCGCCGGGATGCCGGCGGGGAGACCGGCACAGCCGTTCCACCATTGGAACCAGACCGGGCCATGAGGTCGCTCCAGAGAGAACAGCCCATCAGCCAGCTGGCATCCCTGGTCGGCCTGATCGGGGTGGGTGTCGCGCTCAGCGTGCTGTTTCAGTTGTTCCAGCTGCCGAATATCTCGAAGATGCACGGCTACCGGACGGCGATCGCGGTGCTGCTGGCGGTCGGCCTGTACGGCGCCACGCTGGGGATCGCCCGCGCGGCCTGGGCGGACATCCGCCGGATCGCGCTCGTCGTCACCGTGGGCGTCGCCCTCAAGGCCCTGCTGATCGGTGGCGTCCTGGCCCTCGCGCTCGGCGACCCGCTGTACCTCCTTCTCGGCGTGGTGGTCGCCCAGATCGATCCCCTGTCGGTAGCCACGCTCACCTCGGGTTCACGAATGTCAGAACGCGGTCAGGATCTCCTGCGCAGCTGGGCCGCCTTCGACGATCCCGTGACGGTACTCCTTACCGTGTCCCTGGTCACAGCGGTCGGTTCGACGTTCGTCAAGGACCAGCCCGCGATGACGCCGGATCTCGGTGGACCGTCGGGAGTCAGCGGTTTCTTCGTCGGCCTGGCGCTCAACCTCGGCCTCGCCACCCTCACCGCCCTGCTGTGGGGGGGCGCCAAGAGACACGCGACCAGCGCCCTGGCATTGACAGCGGGCCTGATCATGGTAGGAGCAGGGTTCTTTCTCATGCTGGCGGTGGCAATCGGTGGGCTGATCCTCCGTCCCGATGCCAAGCTCTTCCCCGAGCGCGGGGACGACTTCTTCCCCCACCTCGTGGAGAGGACCGTACGGGTCGCGTTCTATGGGGCGGCGATCGCGCTCGGCCTGCTTCTCTCCGACGGAATCGCCTTTGTGCACGGGGCCGCTCTAGGAGCCGCAGCCTTCGCCGCACAGGGTCTCGTCGGCTACCTTCTCACCCACCGCATGTCCCGACGTGACCGGGTTTATCTGGCCGCTTCCCAGCAGAACGGCATCACGAGCATCGTGCTGTCCCTGGCCTTGGAGCCGGCGATTCCCGGGGTCGCCGCCATCGTCGCTCCGGCGGTCGTCACCATCAACCTGCTGCACTGGCTGATCAATCGCTGGATCGACACCAGGCCGACCGTCTTCGGAATCACCGGAGCGGACGACGCGGCCTTCGACGACCGCGGCCTTCGACGACCGCGGCCTTCGACGACCGCGGCCTGCCGCTGCGGGAGATGTCCCCGCGGGGCAGCGACCTGCTGGCTTTTGAGTAAGTGATGTGTGAGTGAACTTGAAGCAGTGAGCGGAGCGTGAGGGTGTCCACTACGTCACCGCTTACCGCTGGTTTCGGGAAGGGAAGCTGCCCGTACCGGCGCGCCGGGTCGGGCGGCTGATCCTGGTCGAGCCGTCCGCCGTCGAACGCCCCACGGGAGCCGTCGCGGTGTACGCGCGGGTCTCCTCCGCCGGCCAGTACCCCGGCCTCGACCGGCAGGTTGCCCGTGTCACCGCATGGGCAACCGGACGTGAGCTCGAAGACCCGCTCCGGCTGTAGGGCCGCCATCCGGCAACAGGTGGCTGCGAGCAAGGGGCCTACTCATGCTTCATGACTCGCAACGGTCAGACGAAGACCGTCTCGGCTGGGCGCAGGAGCCGCGCCAGGGCCTCGGCCGGAAGCACCGCAGCATCGGCCGGATGGGCTGAAAGCGGGGCAATCTGGGTGCGGTAGCAGTCGACCGCTCGCTGCTTGGCCCGCTGCACATCGACAGGAAGATGCACCCGTCGCGCCCTGGCCCAGGGAACTCGCGGGTCGTCCGGCACCGCCCAGTGCCAGGTCCAGACGGGGTACTCGAGCAGCCGGGTGCCCGTCCGCGCGGCGGCGATCTCCGCCGCCCGACCCGTCGCCTCATGATCTGGATGACGATCCCCGGCATACGTTGCGAGCAGCCACCCGTCGGCGGTGAGCAACGCTTCCAGCTGGTCGGCCAACAGCTCCTCGTGCCCGGCGACCCGCCCGTCGCGCAGGCCGACCCGATGCACCGGCACCTGGGCCAGTCCGAGTTCGGCGAGAGCGGAATGCTGTTCCGCCACCCGTCGCCGCGCAAGCTCGGCCGGCGACAGCGTCGGAGATCCGGGATGGGATGCGTCACCGTCGGTTACCGCAACAACGGTGAGCGGCACGCTCAGCGTGGACAGGATGGTCATCAGGCCACCGATGCCCAGCACCTCATCGTCCGGGTGGGGAGCCACGATCACCGCGTTCGTGGGCGGAACGGTCAGATCCAGCTCCGCCCACCCCGGATCCCATCCCTGCCAGACCGATTCGGGGGTCCCGCTGTCGTCGGCGAAGGGCCGACGCTCGTCCGCCACGCGTTCCTCCTGCATCGTTCTTC
>NZ_CDWWEW010000078.1:10046-16321 GCF_977966315.1 Frankia sp. CeRuru1 | reverse complement strand
GAGTCCGCCGAGCCGGTCGGCCGTCCGGCGCAGGATGGCGGACACCCGGCCTCCGGTGACCACCCGGTGGATGCCCGCGGCCGCCGTGGTGCGCGAGACCCGGTCGGCATAGCCGTTGAGGTCGTGCGCGGTGGTCGGCAGTGGCAGCGGACAGGCCGCCGCGCCCGCCCGACTGATCGCGAAGAGCGCGAGCAGAAACTCGGCCGAGTTCGCGGCCAGCACCCCGACCCGCTCGCCGGCCTGGACCCCGTCCGTCGTCAGCGCGGCCGCGATCGTCCGGGAGGTGGCCGCGAGGTCCCGCAGCGAGATCACCTCGCGGGTCGACGGGAACGTGACGGGTGTGTCGGGATGCCGGGCGGCCGCAACGTCCAGTGCGTCGTGCAACGTCTCGACGTCGTGCAACGTCTCGGCGTCGAGCGGCTCATGGTGCCCGCGAGCGTCGGTCGTGCCGGTCGGTTCACTCGTGCCGGTCGGGTCCGTCGCGTGGCTGCCGTGGGTCGTGTGGGCCGGCCCGCCGGTCGTCGCCGACCGTGGAAAGACCGGCCGCGGATGGACCGTCGGAGACGTGGGCGAGATGGCGGAGGTGGGCGAGGTGGCCTCGCTCCGGATGGCAGGCATGATCCGCGCTCCTGTCTTCCGCGTCCAGGTGTCTTCCGCGCCCGTGCGACGGATGGGGCCCGGCCGGCACCGAGGCGACGGCGGCCGAACAGCAGCCGATGGGGCTGCCCGTCAGGTGTACTGATGTCTGTCCGTCGGGTGTACTGATGATCGGATGTGCTGATGAATGCCGCGGGCAGCAGGAAAAGGCTCGTGGGTATGGTGGTCGTTCGTCAACAAAAATTCAGGTAATCTATTGATCCATCAGGGCCGACAATACATCACCGAATCGTCCCGGCGGTCGAAAAATTCATCCGATGGTTTCCTGGGAGTTTACCTGGGTGTCGTCCTGGTGGTATCAAATGTACCGATCACCTCGCCGGGTCGACGGCCCGGCGCGCGACCGCGACCGAATCAAGTTTCCTGGTGTCCGGCCGGAATCTGGAGGCGAGGGTCCGGAAACGAGACTCGGGAACGGAACCGAGGGTCCCAACCCGCCACCGTCCCGCCGTCCTACTCATCCCATCCGTCGCCTCCATTCCCTCATTTCTCCCGCCGCGATCGGGCTCCGGGCAGGTGGCCTGAACGCACAGGTCCCGGGGCGCTTCCAGGTGGAGACCCACCGTGAACCAAGCTCCGTGGCACCACTCGCGCTGGCATTCGTCGGACCGACGATGAGGAGCACGCCATGGCAGTCACAACCGATTCCGTATCCGCCGGGGCGGACGCCGGTACCGGCGTCGCGGCCGACCACGGGAACCCGCTCCCGGACCAGGCGCCTGATCTGCTGGCCGCGTTGTTCGATCCCGCGAACAGGCCGAATCCCTATCCGCTCTATGCGCGCCTGCGGGCAGCCGGCCGGCTGCACGAGACGCCGTTCGGACTGCAGGTCGCCACCCGGCACGACGACTGCGTAGCGGTACTGTCCAACCAGAGTTGGGGGCACGATCAGGAGGCCCACCAACTGCATCCCACCTTGCCCGCCGAGGAGTTCCCGGCGACGTTCCTGTGGATGGAGCCGCCGGACCACACCCGGCTGCGCGGCCTGGTGAGCAAGGCGTTCACCCCGCGTCGGGTCGCCGATCTGCGGCCGCGTATCACCGCCCTCGTCGACGACCTGCTCGACACCGCGCTGCGGGCCGGAGAGTTCGACCTCATCGAGACGATCGCGTACCCGCTGCCACTCACGATCATCTGTGAGATCCTCGGGGTGCCGGCGGCCGACCACGGCATCATCCAGATCTGGTCGCAGGCGCTGGCCAGGGCGTTCGACCCGGACGTCCTGATGTCTCCGGAGGCGTTGGCGGAACGTAACGACGCCATCCCTGAGTTCCTCGCCTACTTCCGTGCGCTGGTCGCGCGCAGCCGCCGCAGCGGTGGCGACGATCTGCTCAGCGCGCTGGCCGCCGTCGAGGAGCAGGGTGATCGGCTGACCGAGGACGAACTGCTCGGCACCTGCGTGACCCTGCTGATCGCCGGCCACGAGACGACGGTCAACCTGGTCGGTAACGGGGCGCTGGCGTTGCTGCGTAACCCCGATCAGACGGCGTTGCTGCGCGACGAACCGGATCTCATCCGGCCCGCCGTCGACGAGCTGCTACGCTATGACTCCCCGATCCACCTCAACACCCGGGCAGCGACCCGGGAAATGACGGTGGGTGGCCGGACCTTTTCTCCGGGCGAGGGTGTGGTGGCGTTGATCGCTTGCGCCAACCGCGATCCGGAGGCGTTCGACGACCCGGACCGTCTCGATGTGCGCCGCTACGTGGCGGGCTCCGGCGCGTCCCGGCACCTGTCGTTCAGCCTTGGCCACCACTACTGCCTCGGCGCGCCGTTGGCGTTGCTCGAGATGGAGATCTTCCTGGCGGGGTTCCTCCACCGGGTCCGGTCCGCCGAGCTTCTCGTCGATTCGCCGCCCTACAAATCCAACCTGCTCATCCGAGGACTGGCGGAGCTCCCCGTCCGCTTCCGGGGATAGTGCCGCAAAGTCGCGGATCGAGCCGCTTCTGATATTCTGCTCGAAGTCAAGTGCCAGGTCGGAGGCGTGGTGGATGCCACGTCGGGCGAATCCTACACCGTACCTTCCGTATCTCCACACGCTGTATTCACCCGTAGTTTTTCGGGATCGCTAGCGTGTCCGCGGGAGGTACCATGGAGAGCAAGATCGATTTCCGATACCTCGTCTCTTTCCTGGCGATCGCAGAAGAACTCCACTTCGGCCGGGCCGCGGCCAGGCTCCATCTGGCCCAGCCCTCTCTCAGTCAGCAACTCCAGCGTCTCGAACGTGACATCGGTGTCGAACTGGTCAACCGGACCTCCCGGGAGGTCCGGTTGACTCCGGCGGGCCGGGCCTTCGAGAAGGAGGCACGACGTCTGCTGGAACAGGCACGACAGGCGGTCCGGGCGGCCAGGGAGGCCGCTTCCGGCCGGACCGGTCGGATCTCCATAGGGTTCAACTTCCCCGCCGGGGAACGGGTCCTCCAACCCACCCTGCTGCGGCTCAACGCTGACTACCCGAACGTCTCGACCACTCTCTGGGAGGCTCGCAGCGGCCCCCAGCTGTCCGCCCTCACCGCGGGAAAACTCGACGTCGCGCTCGTGTTCGCTGGGCCTCTCGCGGCCCAGTTGCGGTCCCATCGGGTCTTCACCGTGCCGCTGGTGGCGCTCGTCGGGCGGAACCACCCGTGGGCGGACCGCCGCCAGGTCTCGTTCCGGGAGCTGGCGGGCCAGGGATGCGTGCTGTTCCGCCGGGAACAGAGCCCGGCGATGCACGACGCCATCCTCGCCGCCGCCGACCGCTGTGGCATCCGCCTGAGTGTGGCCGAGGAGGTCGACGACTCCGGCGCCACCGGCATCGTCGTCACGACCAGGCCGGTGGTGGCCTTCGCGTCGGCGGATCGCGGCGCGCACGTGCCCACGAAGGGCCCCGTCGCGGTGCGGCTCGTCGATCCGGTACCGACTGTCGGCGCGTACGCGGTCTGGCGTCCGGATCCGCAGCCCGTCGTCACGGCCTTCCTCAACAGCCTCGACGCCGCCGGGCCGTTCCTGGGCCCGCCGTCCCTGGATCCGTCCAGGTCAGACGAGCCGGCGACCGGCCCGGCACCAAGGCCGCGGAGCACGCCCGCGGCCCTGACCTCGGTGACCGCCGGTGCGTGCTCGCTGATCCGGCAGGCCTGAAGACCGGCATGTTTGAAGATCGGTACTCCTGAACAATGGATCGATCCAAGAAAACCATCGTGGCCAGCTCCACAGCGACGTCCGTACCCATTCACATGGGCTGGAAAGACGGTTAGCATGAAGAAGCGGCCGGGCTTGTCCCGTTCCACTCGCGGTGCCATTCGGAGCGATGGGGCGATGTCGGAACGTCTTTGTCATCTTCTTTTCTGCCGCATTTAATAGGGGATTTTTCGTCGACCATCCGGGCTGATCTATGCGTGTCCGGGAACGGGGATCAACTGTGAACATTCTGCGGGTGCCCGGAGGTACTGAGCTGCCCGCCGACCGAGGGTTGGCCGCCGCCGTCCTTACTGAGGTCGCCACGGCCGCCGACCGGCCGGTCCTGGCCCACCAGGTGGACGGAGGCTGGCGCGATGTGACCGCGGGCCGGTTCTGCTCAGACGTCGTGGCCGTCGCCAGGGGCTTGGTGGCGCACGACGTCGGGGTTGGCGACCGGGTTGCGATCATGGGTCGGACCGGTTACGGCTGGGCCGTTGCTGACTTCGCGATCTGGAGCATCGGCGCGGTCACCGTCCCCGTCTACCCGACCTCCTCGGCCCACCAGGTCGACCACATCATCAGTGACTCCAAGGCCTCGTGGTGCTTCGTCGAGACACCCGACCACGAGCGTCTGGTCCTGTCCGCGGGTCTTCCCGCGACGCACGTCTGGTCCCTGGACGAGGCTGTGTCGGCACTCGGCACCGCCGGTCAGTCCGTCGCGGAGTCCGAGGTGCTCCGGCGCCGGGACGCGGTCCGGGCCGACGACCTCGCGACGATCGTCTACACCAGCGGGACGACCGGCGTGCCGAAGGGCTGCCTGCTGACCCACGCGAACGTCTTCTCTGCCGCCGTCAACTCGGTGGAACGGCTGGACTCGGTGATGCGTCCGGCCACCGGCTCGGCCAGTACCATTCTCTTCCTCCCACTCTCGCACGTGTTCGGGCGCGTGACCATGATCGGGTGTCTGTGGGCCGGAGTGCGGACGGCCCTGCTGCCGGACCCCGGGGGCCTCGTCGCGGCGCTGCACACCTTCCGCCCCACTTTCCTGATCACTGTTCCGTCGGCGCTGGAGAAGATGCGCAAGGGCGCGCGGGCGGCGGCGGCGGGCGGACTCTCGGGGCGCCTGTTCGCCGCGGCCGAACGGACCGCCTGCGCGCTGGGTCGGGCCCGGCGTGGGCAGGGCGGCCTGGGGCTCGTCACGCGGCTTCAGGCCCCGCTGTTCGACCGGCTGGTGTACCGCCGGTTGCGCGCGGCGTTCGGCGGGCGACTGCGGCACGTCGTGTGCGGGGGAGCGACGCTCGACCCCTCCACGGCCGAGTTCCTCACCGGGGTCGGGGTGTACGTCCTCGGCGCGTACGGGCTGACCGAGGCGTCGACGGCCGTCAGCATCAGCGCTCCCGGGCTCGACCGGCCGGGCAGCACGGGCCGTCCGCTGCCGGCGACCACCGTCGCGATCAGCGACGAGGGCGAGGTCCTGGTGGCCGGGCCGCAGGTCTCGTCGGGCTACTGGCCGGATCGGACGGGCGTGCACGAGCCGTGGTTGCGCACCGGTGACCTCGGTCGGCTCGACGACGAAGGGTATCTCCACATCACCGGTCGGATCAAAGAGATCATTATCACCACCGGGGGGAAGAACGTCTCGCCGGCACCGCTGGAGGACCGCATCCGGCTGCATCCGCTGGTCAGCAACGCCATAGTGATCGGGGAGAACCGGCCGTTCGTGACGGCCCTCGTGACCCTCGACCGGGCCGCCGTACAGGCCTGGGTCCGGCGGGGCGGTCACGAGCTGGACGAGGCCGCCGCCCACACCGACCCTCGGCTGGCCGCCGAGGTCAGCGCCGCGGTCGACGCGGCGAACGCGCAGGTCTCGCGGGCCGAGTCGGTGCGGAAGTTCCGCATCCTGAGCCACGACTTCACCATCCAGGGCGGCCAGCTCACCCCGTCGTTGAAGCTTCGCCGTGCCGTGATCGAGGAGGAGAACGCCAAGGAGATCGAGGAGCTGTACGCGTCCTGACCGCCCGGCACTGGCCCGGCACTGGCCCGGCAGTGGCCCGGCACTGACGTCCGCCCGCCTGGATCTCGGCGCATCGAAACGGAGCCGCACGTGGATTCCGCCGCACCGCCCCTGGGAGCACCGGATCGGCCCGTACAGTCCGACCCGGGCATGGAACCGCCCGACCACACCTGGCTGCGCGGCCTGGTGAGCAAGGCGTTCACTCCGCGCACGATCGAGGGGATGCGGCCGCGGGCCGAGCAGGTCGTCGACGACCTGCTGAGCCGCCTCATCCACCGGGGCCTGAGGTCGCTGCCGCTGAGCCTTACTCCCGGAGGCGTCGCGTGAGCATCGAGACGACCGACCCGACGGCGGACAGGCGGACGACAGCCAGGCAGGGGGTGGACCGGCAGGGGGTGGACCGGCAGGCGGCGCGGCAGGTGGTGGTCACCGGTCTCGGGGCCACGAC
>NZ_CDWWEW010000078.1:0-9711 GCF_977966315.1 Frankia sp. CeRuru1 | reverse complement strand
GGTGGTGGTCACCGGTCTCGGGGCCACGACACCGCTCGGCGGCGATGTCGCGTCGACGTGGAGTGGCGTGCTGGCCGGCCGGTCCGGGATCCGCCGGCTCGATGAGCCGTGGGCGCAGTCGCTGCCGGTCCGCATCGCGGCGCCGGTGGCCGTCGAGCCGCCGCTCGGCCGGGTGGAGGCACGCACGCTCGACCGGGGGCAGCGGCTCGCCCTCGTCGCCGCCCGGGAAGCCTGGGCCGACGCGGGCACCCCCACGCCGGAGTCGGAACGTTTCGCCGTCGTCGTCGGCTCCGGGGTCGGCGGCCTCACCACCCTGCTTGACCAGTACGACGTGTTCCGGGAGCGCGGGGCGCGCCGGGTGTCCCCGCACCTGGTGCCGATGCTCATGCCGAACGGACCGGCCGCGGCGGTGGGTCTCGCGCTCGGTGCCCGCGCCGGGGTGCACGCTCCGGTGAGCGCCTGCGCGTCCGGTGCGGAGGCCATCGCCACCGCGGTCGACCTGATCCAGGCCGGTCGGGCGGATGTCGTCGTCGCCGGTGGAACGGAGGCTGCCGTCCATCCGCTCCCGCTCGCGGGATTCGCGCAGATGCAGGCGCTGTCCCGCCGGGAGGACCCGCCGGAGTCGGCGTCCCGGCCGTTCGACAAGGTCCGGGACGGATTCGTGCTCGGCGAGGGTGCCGGGATGTTCGTCCTGGAGGCCGCCGAGCACGCCCGCGCTCGCGGCGCCCGGGTCTACACGACCGTGGCCGGCGCGGGGGTCAGCGCCGACGCCTATCACGTCGCCGCCCCCGACCCGACGGGAGCCGGGGCGGCGCGGGCCGTGCGCCGGGCGTTGCAGGCCGCCGGTCTTGACCCGGCGGACGTGGTGCACGTGAACGCGCATGCCTCAGGGACACCGGCTGGGGATCTCGCCGAGAGCCGCGCGCTGCGTGGCGCGCTGGGCGCGGCGCTCGACGGTGTCGCGGTGACGTCGACGAAGTCGATGACCGGACATCTGCTGGGCGCGGCCGGCGCGGTGGAGGCGGTGCTCTGCGTGCTGACGTTGCGGGAGCGGACGGTCCCGGCGACCCGCAACCTCGAGGCGATCGACGACGAGATCACGCTGGACGTGGTGACGATGGACAACCGGCCGATCCGGACCGGCGCGGCGCTGTCGACGTCGTTCGGCTTCGGCGGCCACGATGTCTGCCTCGCCTTCACCCCCTGGCCCTGACATCCCCTGGCCCTGACATCCCCTGGCCCTGACCGTCGGTCGCCTCGCCGTGGTCGGTACGTCTGGCCCGAGCGGACACCGGGCGGCCATGGCGGGACCATCGGGTGCGCACGATGCTCAGAAAGTCGCCATGCACATGTTGCCAAAGATCCGACTAGCCGTAACCATTGGCCCGTGATGTCCTACGAACAGGTACTGCAGGTGTCCGATCCGCTCGAGCGAGCCGCGTTGGCAGATGATCTGATGTGGGCTGATCATCCGCGCAGGCTGGATCTGCGCACAGCACGTGGGGTAGCCATTCGAGAGGCGTTGGAGGCGGGGCGGTCGGCCGACGACGTCGCTCGCCGACTTGTCGTCACCGTGGCCGATCTGACCTGGATGGCCGCGCCTGCGGCATCCGCCGTAGCTTGATCCGTCGAGGGCCGGTCGGACAACGGCGTCCGCCGACCCGAACCCCACTGCCGGTCGTCCACCCTCGGAACCGTGCTGTCGCCCGTGGCCTTTCAGGGCCGCAGTCGGAACGGTGGGTAGTCGTCCGTGGTCAGAATGATCGCGTAGCAGACCACCCGGTTCGTCCAGCGCAGCACGCCGACGACGAAGTCGAACAGTCCCCGCGGGAGGCGTCCGGTGAGGAGCACGGCGAACCAGCCGACGATCATCGCCGCCACCGTCGCGATATACAGGAAGAACAGCGCGATGTAGTGCGGGACCGCCAGCAGCCACTTGACCAGGGGTAGCCAGCGGTTCAGCCGCGCGGCGTCCGGATAGGGAATCGTCAGGTGGACGGCCTGTTCGTCCTCCGTCGAGGGATATTCGTCCCGCAGCAGAGTGAGATAGGCCACGACCCGGTTCGTGAAACTCAGTAGGGCGACATTCCAGTCGAACCACCACCGCGGGTACCTCTGCCGGAAAAGAATCAGCAGCAGGGGAGCGAAGAACAGCAGCCCGCCGCCGAACACCGCGCTGTTTCTGTCGTATCCTGTACCGCCGACTGCCGCGAGGACGATCGCGATCGGGATGACCATGAGAATTCGAAAGAACACGGTGAGTCGATCGCGCTCCCCTGCCGGGTAGTCGACCTCGAAGGACACCGGATAGCCGGGGTGTCGCGGCTCTACGCTGAATGTCTCCTGGTCGGTCATGGCTGCTCCCTGGTAAATCGGTAACCTCGTCCTGCTGGCTCATTGTCGGTCGGCGGTGCCGGGTGCGAGAGAGCCATGGGTCCCCCTTTTTCGGTCGGATCGGACCGAGGCGGCCACGGCGAACCATCCGGCTGATGGTGTTCTTTGCCGCCACCCTGCCATCAGCAAGATTGGTGCGGAATATGTCCTTTTGTGTAGTCCTGTCGTTTTTATCGAGAAGAGGGCATCGAGAAAGGGACGCTGTCAGCAGAGTGACGACGGCCATGATCTGTCAGGTCGCCCGCGAGGATTGTCCTCAACGCCGGGCGGTAGTCCTCGACACCGAACGGGTAGGGAGAGCGACGGGCCGGCCGCGAGCGGCGGCGCTCCAGTGATGCCGCGGAGTGCGGGCCGCGCCGGAGCAGGTGCGGGCGCCGGTCGACGAGGAGACGAGGACAGGAACCCCGGTGGTGTGAACGCCCGACGTCACGGCCGTGCCGGGCGCCGAGGAGCCGCGGATGCACGAGCTGGCGATCACCCAGAACGTCGTGGACACGATCGTGGAACGGATCGGGGCGGCGCGGGCCACGGCGGTTCACCTGGTCATCGGGCAGGTGTCCGGCGTCGTGCCCGGCTCCGTCCGGTTCTGTTTCGACCTGGTGGCAGCGGGCACGCCGGTCGAAGGCGCTCGCCTGGAGATCGACGAACCGCCGGGCCGTGCCCGTTGCCGGCGGTGCGGCGCCACGTTCGAGGCCGACGACCTCCTGCTCCTGGTGCTCTGCCCGTGCGGCAGCGCCGACGTCGAGGTGGTCGGTGGCGACGAGCTGATGATCGCGGCGGTCGAGGTGACACCCGTGCCGAGCGGCGGAGGTGATGTGGGATGTGTGGAACCTGCGGGTGTGACGACGCCGCGCCGCCGCCCCGACTAACCTCCCTCACCTCCGTCGACCCTGTCGGCCCGGTCGGCCCGGTCGGCCCGGTCCTCGTCAGTCCCGGCCCGGCGCATGACGGCCACGCGCATGACGGGGGGACCTCGTCGCGCACCGTGGTCGTCGAGGAGCGGGTGCTGGCCAGGAACGACATGCTCGCCGAGGCGAACCGCCGCCGCCTGCTCGCCCGTGACGTGCTGGCGATCAACCTGATGAGCTCGCCGGGATCGGGCAAGACGACGCTGCTGGAGCGGACCGTCCGCGAGTTCGGCGTGAGCGTGCCGATCGCGGTGGTTGAAGGTGATCAGGAGAGCATCCGGGACGCCGAGCGCATCCGGTCCACGGGGGCTCCCGTCGTCCAGATCAACACTGGTCGTGGCTGCCACCTCGATGCGGCCATGATCGACTGTGCGCTGCGTGAGCTCGAACCATCCGAGGGTTCGATGGTGTTCATCGAGAATGTCGGCAATCTGGTCTGCCCGGCGCTGTTCGACCTGGGCGAGCGAGCGCGGGTGGTGCTGATGTCCGTCACCGAGGGCGAGGACAAGCCGACCAAGTATCCGCACATGTTCGCGGCTGCCGATCTCGTCCTGCTCACCAAGTGCGACCTGCTGCCCTACCTCGACGTCGACGTCGCGCGGTACGAGGCGCAGGTTCACCGGATCAATCCCCGGGTCGACGTGCTGCGCGTCTGCGCGGCCCCGGGGTCGGGGTCGGGCCTGAGGCTGGGGCCCGGCCTGGGCCAGTGGTACGCCTGGCTGCGCGCCGAGCGAGGTGTCGGCCACCGCCCGCGGTCGAGCGGGCCGTCTCACGGTGTTTGAGGCCGCGACACCCGGGCAGCCCGTCGAAGAATAGCTACGAGCGTTCTCGTGACTACATATAGTCATAATGCGTAATTATGCGTAGTTACAGTACGGTGGGCATCGTCCCCAGGGGTGGTGCCACGGCTCCGCCGAAGGGGGACCGTCATGCTGCTCGCGGGTTCGTCCTGTCCTGGGCGCCGCTCGCCATGATGACGACGCCCGGTGCGCCGACCACCCTTCACGTGGACGTGGGGGCCGGCATCGGTGCTGACGAGGCCGGTGGGAGCTGTCCAGCCGGTTTCGCGTCGGCCCGTGCAGTGGCTGACGCGGTGCTGCACGAGGGCTACCTGCTCTATCCGTATCGCCGCTCCTCGGGCAAGAACCGGATGCGGTGGCAGTTCGGGGTGCTCGCGCCGCGGCGTTGGGTCGAGGCGGGTGGGCCGGTCCCACGGACCGTCGCCGGATCGACGGATGCGTGGTGCCAGCAGACCGACTGTCTTCTTGAGCCGTCCCCGACCGCCTCGGTCGTCGTCCGGCTGCGCTTTCTGCAGCTCCAGCGCCGTTCGGTCGAGGCCAGAGGGGCCGACGGCGCGTTCGGTGAGGTCGACGCGCTGAAGGCGGACGGTACTGCTCGGCTGAGTTTCGACGAGGCGGTGCCGCGCGAGGTCGGTCTCACTCTCGACCTGGCCGACCCGGCCGACCCGGCTGTGCGGGGCCGGTCGGCGGAACAGGCTGATCGTGGAGAGTCGTTCAGCCTGAGCCTGCCCGGTGGCATGGAGATTGAGCCGTTGGACGATCGCGGCAACCTGGCGGGCCGCGACGTTGGGCGCGGCGGTGCGGCTCGGGTGGTTCGTCGGCGGTGGCCGGTCTCGGCGACGGTCCGGGTGTCCGTGACGCGGGCTGCGGCTCCCTTCCGGCTGTACCGGCTGCGCCTGGCCGTCGAGAACACGGTGGCGGACGTCCCCGTCGGCGCCGCGCGACCGATGGCGCTGCGCCGATCGATGATCGCGACACACAGCCTCCTGGGTGTGCGCGGGGGACGGTTCCTCTCGCTGCTCGATCCGCCGACCTGGGCCGCCGGGGCGACACGGGGGTGCGAGAACATCCACACCTTTCCCGTTCTCGCCGGTGCCGACGGAGCGCCGGATGTGATGCTGTCCTCGCCGATTATCCTGTACGATCATCCCCGGATCGCCCCCGAGAGCCCGGGTGACCTCTTCGACGCCACCGAGATCGATGAAATCCTCTCGCTGCGCACGCTGGCTCTGACCGACGACGAGAAACACGAGGCCCGGGCGACCGATCGCCGCGCCGCGGAGATCATCGACCGGGTCGACGGCATTCCGCGGGACACCCTCGCCCGCCTGCATGGTGCCGTCCGGTCGCTGCGACCGGTTCCGTCGTCCGGGGCCGCACCGGCCGGCGTACCGGTTGCCGCACCGGTCGCCGCCGCGACCACGCGATGGTGGGAGCCGGAGGCGGACCGGTCGGTCCGTCCGGACAGCGACAGTGTTTCCCTGGACGGCGTGATGATCGCCAAGGGCAGTCGGGTCCGGCTGCATCCCCGTGGCCGTGGAAGCGGCCGTGGAAGCGACGCGCACGACATGTTTCTCATGGGGCGAGAGGCCCGGGTTCAGGCCGTCTTTCTGGACGTCGACGGCGCCTGGCACGTCGCGGTGTCCCTGGACGACGACCCGGCCGTCGATCTGCACCGGTGGTACGGCCGTCATTACTACTTCGCACCCGAGGAGCTGGCACCGCTCACCGACGGACCGGGTGCGTCATGAGCGGGCCGGCGCCCACCCGCGCGGGTCCGTCCGCGGGTCCGTCCGCGGGCCCACCGCGCGTCCTCGTGGCCGGGATCGGCAACGTGTTCCTCGGCGACGACGGATTCGGGGTGGAGGTCGTGCGCCGCATCGACCCGGCGGACCTGCCGGCCGGGGTGGACGTCGTCGACTACGGGATCCGCGGCGTGCATCTCGCCTATGAGCTCCTCGACGGCCGGTACGACGTGGTGATCCTCGTCGACGCGGTCCCGTCGACCGATCCACCGGGGACTCTCGCGGTGCTCCGGCCCGAACTTGACGGGGCCGGCGTGGACGACATCCCCGTCGACGAGATCCCCGTCATGGACGCCCATGGCATGTCTCCCGACGTGGTCCTGCGGTTGCTGCGGGGCCTCGGTGGCGATGTCGGCCGAGTGCTGGTCGTCGGCTGCCGACCCGCCGTCGTCGAGGAGCGGATGGGACTGTCCCGCGCAGCGGGGATGGCCGTCGACGACGCGGTGCGGCTCATCGCGCAGATCATCCGAGACCCCGGCTCGTGGGATCCATCCCCAGCATCCGCCAGTAGGAGGGAGAGGCCAAGATGACGGCCACGAACCCGCAGTCCGTGACTCCGCAGCCCGGGAGCCCGCGACGCGGCGGTTTCGACGAGGTGCACATCCTCTGGATCTCCGAGGGGATGAGCTGCGACGGCGACACGGTGTCGGTGACCGCGGCCTCCCAGCCGGCGATCGAGGATGTCGTCACCGGGCTCGTGCCGGGATTGCCGACGGTCCATCTGCACAACAAGGTGCTGTCGCCGACCGTCGGCGGGGAGGAGTTCCTGGCCCCGTACCGAGCCGCGGCCCGCGGTGACATCGAGCCGTTCATCCTCGTCATCGAGGGCTCGATTCCGAACGAGAACATCCACGGCGACGGGTACTGGACGTCGTTCGGGAACGATCCGGACACCGGCCAGCCGCTGACCCTGAACTGGTGGATCGACCGGCTGGCCCCCAGGGCGTGGGCGGTCGTCGCGATCGGCACCTGCGCCGCGTACGGCGGGATCCACGCGATGGCCGGCAACCCGACCGGGTCGATGGGCCTTGCCGACTACCTGGGCCATGACTTCACCTCCGCCGGCAACCTGCCGATCGTCAACGTCCCCGGCTGCCCGGTCCAACCGGACGACTTCATGGAGACGCTGACCTGGGTGCTTTACCACGCGGCGGGCGCGGCACCACCGCCACCGCTGGACGACCAGCTCCGACCCCAGTGGATTTTCGGCCGGACCGTGCACGAGGGCTGTGACCGGGCGGGCTACTACGAGCAGGCCGATTTCGCGAAGGACTATAACTCGCCGAAGTGCCAGGTGAAGATCGGATGTTGGGGTCCGGTGGTGAACTGCAACGTGCCCAAGCGCGGATGGATGGGCGGGCTGGGCGGCTGCCCGAACGTGGGCGGCATCTGCATCGCCTGCACGATGCCGGGATTCCCGGACAAGTTCATGCCGTTCATGGACATGCCGCCGGGAGCGAGCCTGTCCTCGCTCGCGATCAAACCTTACGGGTCGTTTATCCGCAGGCTGCGTGGCATCACCAATGCGACGGCGAACACCGAGCCGAAGTGGCGGCACAACCGGGAGCTGCTGACCACCGGCTACGACCCGCGTTACCGCCCCTAGGACCGGGCCTAGGGCCGGGCCCAGCGATGCCGAAGGGATTGTGCGATGACGACGGCCAGGCAGTCGAGAACCAGGGAGAAGCCCGCCCAGATCGTGGAGATGGCGTGGGACCCAATCACGCGCATCATCGGCAATCTCGGGATCTACACGAAGATCGATTTTGCCAATCGGCGGGTCACCGAGTGTCACAGCACCTCGTCGCTGTTCCGCGGTTATTCGGTGTTCATGAAGGGCAAGGACCCGCGGGACGCGGGTTTCATCACCAGCCGCATCTGCGGCATCTGCGGGGACAACCACACCACCTGCTCGGTCTACGCCCAGAACATGGCGTACGGCATCGCGAACCCGCCGATGGCGGAATGGATCATTAATCTCGGAGAGGCCGCCGAGTACCTGTTCGACCACACGATCTTCCAGGACAACCTGGTATTCGTGGACTTCTGCGAGGCGATGGTCAAGCAGACCAACCCCGGCGTGCTGGCCCGGGCAGAGGCCACTGCCGCACCGAACGCGGCCGTGCACGGCATGCGGACTATCGCTGACATCATGCGCTCGTTCAACCCGTTCGAGGGAGAGATCTACCGGGAGGCCCTCAAGGTCAGCCGGATCACCCGCGAGATGTTCTGCCTGATGGAGGGCAGGCACGTGCACCCCTCCACGCTGTATCCGGGTGGGGTCGGCACGATGCCGGAACCGACGGTGTTCACCGACTACCTCAGCCGGCTGATGGAGATCCTCGATTTCGTCAAGAAGGCCGTCGCGCTGAACGACGACCTGTTCGACTTCTGGTACGAGGCGCTGCCCGGTTACGAGGAGGTCGGCCGCCGCCGGGTGTTGCTGGGCTGCTGGGGCGCGTTCCAGGATCCGAACGTCGTGGACTACCGGTACGAGAACATGACCACCTGGGGCCGGGCGATGCACGTGACACCCGGGATCGTCGTCGATGGCGATCTGCTGACCACCGACCTGGTGGAGATCAATCTGGGTATCCGGATCCTGCTGGGCAGTTCCTTCTACCAGGACTGGGTGAACGAGGAGCCGTTCGTCACCCGGGATCCGCTCGGAAATCCGGTCGACATGCGCCATCCGTGGAACCAGACGACGCTGCCGGTGCCGCAGAAGCGGGACTTCGGGGAGAAGTACAGCTGGGTGATGAGCCCGCGGTGGCTCGACGCCCGCAGCGGCGAGCATCTCGCCCTGGATACCGGGGGAGGGCCCTTCGCCCGGCTTTACACCACGGCGCTCGCCGGACTGGTGAACACCCCCTACGTCACCGCAACCGGGGGCGCGGTGAACATCTCGCTGCCGCGCAGCCGCACGCTGCCCGCCGTCGACCTGCAGTGGAAGCCGCCGGCCTGGTCGAACGCGATCGAGCGGGACCGGGCCCGCGTCTACTTCGTCGCCTACGCGGCGGCGATGGCGCTGTACTTCCTCGAGCAGGGCATGGATCGGGTGCGCTCGGGTGACACGCGGGTGTTCTGCGACTTCGACGTGCCGGACGAGACGATCGGCTGCGGTTTCCACGAGGCGGTGCGCGGTGTGCTGTCGCACCACATGGTGGTGCGCGACGGCAAGATCGCCAATTATCACCCCTACCCGCCGACGCCGTGGAACGGCAGCCCCCGCGACTTCTTCGGGACCCCGGGCCCCTACGAGGACGCGGTCCAGAACATGCCGATCTTCGAGGAGAACGGTCCGGAGGGGTTCAAGGGCGTCGACGTTATGCGGACGGTGCGCAGCTTCGACCCCTGCCTGCCCTGCGGGGTGCACATGTATCTCGGTCGGGGCCGCACTCTGCGCACGGTGCACTCGCCGATGTTCGGGGCCAGCCATGGTTGATCCGGACGGCGCGGGTGGGCACCGGCTCGACGATCTCGCCGTGCGGGGCCGGCTCGCCCACCTCGACGAGGTGCTGGCGCAGGTGGAGCGCATTCCGGGGCCGAGTGGCGAGCTGGCGATCGATGCGGTGGCGACACTCGCGGCGGTGTACGGCGAGGCGCTGGCCCGAGCCGTCGGATACGCGTCGGGGGCCCCGGAGGTGCTCGCCGCGTTCACCGGCGACGAGCTGCTCGACCATCTGCTCGTCCTGCACGACGTCCATCCCGAGCCGGTCGGGGCCCGGGTCGCGCGGGCGATCGAACAGCTTCGGCCCGGGATCCGGGACCGGGGTGGGGAGATCGAGCTGAGTGGGATCGAAC
>NZ_CDWWEW010000077.1:0-16251 GCF_977966315.1 Frankia sp. CeRuru1 | reverse complement strand
TTGCCCTGGTCCCCCCGCTGACCGGTCCCGACGCCGCCCAGGGCCTCGCCGGGCTACGAGGGGTCACCCTGTGGGCGCGTGACGAACGCCTCCCACCGCCCTGGGACGAGGTGAGTCTCACCGCCTACGACGCGTATCCCGATCCGGCCACCGCCATGCGCGCCGCGGTGGCCGCGGGACCCGACGCCCTGCTCGGACCCTACGGCCACCGGGCGGCACTCGCGGCCTGTGCTGCGACGGACCGGGTGGTCTTCAACACCGGCGCCCCGTCCACGCGCTTCGTCCGGCAGGCCTTCCCGAACGTCGTGAACATCGCCGCGGCCACCTCGACCTGGCCGCGCGGGGTCCTCGCCGCCGTGCGGGCGGCCGATCGACGGGCCCGCAAGGTCGTCCTGCTCGCCTCCGGGGACACCGCCGTCGAGATCACATCGGTAACGAAGGCCGCCGCGGTAGCGCAGTCGTTCGAGGTGGCTTCGCACGTCTTCCCCCCGGGCAAGGCCGCCCTCACCGCGACCCGGCTGCCCCCGGGCGACATCCTCATCGTCCACGCCGGCCCGGACGACGAGCTGGCGGCGGCGAACATCCTGCTGCGCCGGCCGTGGCGGGCGGCCGCCTTCTCCACGGCCGTCAGTGCGCAGGCCACCGCGAGCCTGGGCGACCTGCGCGAGCAGCTGCTGGCGCCGGGCAGCTGGATGCCCGAGAGCACCCAGCCGACCGCGACCGGTCCGACCGCGCGGGAGTTCACCGCCGACTTCACCGCCCTGCACGGCGTCGCGCCGACCGAAACGGCGGCCTGGGCCTACGTCACCGGGCTGATCCTGGGACGGGCCATTCGCTACTGCGGAGGCGTGCAGGACACCTCCGTGCTCGCCGCCGCCCGGGGCATCGACACGACCACGTTGCTCGGTCGCTTCCGGCTGGACGAGGCGACGGGGCTCCAGGTCGGCCACCAGATCCCGATCGTGCAGTGGCAGGCCGGTGCCTCCCGGACGGTCTGGCCCCGTGAGTCGGCGCGGGCACCGTTCGCCCATCCCCGGCTGTTCACCAGCCGCCCGGGGACGGCGTCGCGGACTTCGCCGGGGACGGGCACGTTTTCGATCAGCCCTCCCACGCCGACGGCCGGATCGGGGACGACGCCCCCGACCACGCAGCCCCCGACCACGCAGCCCCGGACCGCGCAGCCCCGGACGCCTCCGGCCTCGCGCACACTCCCCACCACGTGAGTGGGCCTCCGCCGCCGACGGGCCATCCGGGGCGGGTGAACCGTCCGGAGCGGTGGCCCATCCGGGGGGTGGACCACCCGGAGCGGGTGAACGGTGGTTGATTCGGGTGCCGCCGTGGTACTGAGAAACTCACGGCGGCACTTGGCGGCCCGCGGAGGGGGAAACATGGCAGCGGGTCCACTCGGTCGTGCTCCCGCGGGGCCGTGGCGCCGCCGGGCCGTAGTGGGCATCCTCGGTGGCCTGACGGTGGCCTTCGCGGTGGCGACGGCCCGGCTGTTCGTCTTTCCGCACCAGGATGCTCCCGCCCCGGTGGACGCGATCGTCATGTTCGCCGGGAGTCCGGGACGGCTCGAACGCGCCGTCGCACTCGCGCGGGCCGGCTACGCACCCGTGCTCGCGGTCTCGGCGCCGACGGAGAAGGACCCGTGCCCCGGGCCCATTCCCGGGGTCGAGGTGATCTGTTTCTCGCCCGATCCGCGGACGACCCAGGGCGAGTCGCGGTGGACCTCCGCGGCGGCGGCACGCCGCGGGTGGCATTCGCTCATGGTCGTCGCCTCGACCTCACAGAGCACGCGCGCCCGGCTGCGCCTCGACCGTTGCTATGACGGCGAGACGCGGATGCAGGGGGTCCCGCCCCCGCGCCGGGCCTGGCCGTACGTGATCGCCTACGAGTGGGCGGCCCTGGGCAAGGCCCTCGTTCTCCAACGCCACTGCTGACCGCCGACCGTGCTCAGCGCCCGCCGGCCCGGTCCCCGGCCCGGGCGGCGAGCTCCGCGGCATAGACCTCGTTGCGGGAGACGCCGTACTCGGCGGCCACAGCCTTGCGCGCGTCCTTCGGGGACATCCCCGCCGAGGTTCGTCGGGCTACCTCGGCGACCAGGATCCTGCCGTCGATGATCGGCCCGGCCACGCTTGGCCCAGCCACGCTTGGCCCAGCCACGCTTGGCCCAGCCACGCTTGGTTCGGCCACGCCCGGCCCGGCCCGGCCCCGGGTACCGCCGGCGACCACCAGCGTGAACTCCCCCCGGATAACCCGGCCGTCGGTGGCCCAGCCGAGCAGATCGGCGAGGTCGCCGCGGACGATCTCCTCGAAGGTCTTCGTCAGCTCGCGGCAGAGCACCGCCGGACGGTCGGCGCCGAAGGCCGTGACGAGGTCGCGCAGGCCGGCCACGAGCCGGTGCGGGGACTCCAGGAACACCATCGTCCGCGGCTCGCCGGCCAGGTCGCGAAGGCGTCCACGCCGGTCGCCGCCCTTGCGCGGCAGGAAGCCCTCGAAGGTCCAGCGGTCCGTCGGCAGCCCGCTGACGGCCAGGGCCGCGGTGACGGCGGACGGACCGGGAACGACGGTCACGGCCATCCCCGCGGCGGCGGCTGCGGCCACGACCCGGAACCCGGGGTCGGAGACGGCGGGCATCCCGGCGTCGGTGACGAGCGCGACGGTGGCACCCTGGCGCAGGTAGTCGGTGAGCCGGGCGGCCCGGGCGCCTTCCACCGCGTCGTAGCACGACACGATCCGCCCGGACACCGTCACGCCGAGCGCGTGCGCCAGCCGTAGGACCCGGCGGGTGTCCTCGGCGGCGATCACATCCGCGGTGGCGAGGATCTCGCCGAGCCGAGGGCTGGCGTCCCGGACGTCACCGATGGGGGCACCGCACAGCACCAGGGTCCCGGACACCCGACCAGTCTGTCAGGAGCCAGGACCTACCCTGATCGGTGTGACGGCGACGACGGCCCACCTGCCCTGGACGGCGACCGGTCGCGGGGACGCGGCGCGGGTGGCCGGCCCGGGTTCCTCCGGCCCGGCCGGCGGTCGGCCGCTCTCGGTGCGTGAGCGGCTGTGCCCACCGATGCCGCGGTCGCCGCTCGTAGGGTGGCTGGCGACCCTGTCCGTCGCGATCGTCGCCGGGCTGCTGCGTTTCTGGCACCTCACAGAGCCCCGCGGGATCTACTTCGACGAGGTCTACTACACCAAGGACGCCTGGGGCCTGCTGACGGCCGGGTATGAGATCAACTCGACGACCTGTTCCGGTCCGGCCTACGTCGTCCATCCGCCGTTCGGCAAGTGGCTGATGGCCGCCTCCGAGGGTCTGTTCGGCTATACCGACTGTGCCGGGGTCTCGCACGGCAGTCCGGAGCTCGGCTGGCGGTTCTCATCCGCGCTGTTCGGGACGCTCGCTGTCTTGGTCCTCGCCCGCGCCGCCCGACGGATGTTCCGCTCCACGCTCCTGGGCTGCTTCGCCGGTCTGCTCCTCGCCCTCGACGGGCTGGAGTTCGTGCAGAGCCGCATCGGGATCCTCGACATCTTCCTGATGACTGGCGTCGTCGTGGCGCTGGCCTGTCTGCTGCTCGACCGGGACGACGGCCGCCGCCGGCTCGCCGACCGCCTGGAACCGACTGGTTCCGGTCCCGGATCAGCACCGCTGGGGGACAATGCCGCCGGCCCGGACAGCGGCTCGACCGCCGGCCCGGACAGCGGCCCGACCGCGGCGGCTCCGCCCACCCGGGCCGACCGCCTCCTCGACACGTACGGGCCGCGGCTGGGGTTCCGCCCCTGGCGGCTGGCCTGCGGGGTGGCCCTGGGACTGTCCATGGGAGTGAAGTGGAGCGCCCTCTACACGATCATCGGCTTCGCGGCGCTCGCCCTCGCGTGGGACATCGGAGCGCGGCGCACCGGCGGAGCCCGCCGACCCGTGCTGGGAGCACTGCGCCGGGACAGCCCGGCCTGGTTCGCCGGGTTCCTACTCGTCCCCATCGTGACCTTCCTCGCCACCTGGACCGGCTGGTTCGCCACCGACGGCGGCTACTACCGCCACTACTACGGCAACGGCTTCGGCGCCGCGTGGCACGGCTGGTGGAAGTACCAGATGGCGGTGCTGAAGTTCCACGAGGGACTCCACGAGGGGCACGCCTTCGCGTCGCATCCGATGAGCTGGCTGGTGATGGCGCGGCCGGTCGCGTACTACTACTCCTCGCCGGCGTACGGGACCTCGGGCTGCCACGATCCGGCCGGCTGCTCCCGGGAGGTCCTCGCCCTGGGCAACCCGGCGATCTGGTGGGTCGGCACGGCGGCGCTGGTCGCGATGCTCGCCTGGTGGGTCTCCCGGCGGGACTGGCGGGCGGCCCTGGTGCTGGTCGGGTTCGGCTCGGCCTTCGTGCCGTGGCTGCTGCTCCCGAACCGCACGATGTTCTTCTTCTACGCGCTGCCGTCGCTGCCGTTCCTGGTCCTCGCCATCACGGCGCTGGCCGGGCTCGTCCTCGGCCCGCGCGAGGCGTCGGAGACCCGCCGCCTGGTCGGGGCGCTGTCGGTCGGAATCTACACGATCATCGTCGTGCTGCTCTTCGCGTACTTCTACCCGATCCTGGCCGCCGAGGTGATCCCCTACTCCTCGTGGCGCGCCCGGATGTGGTTCCCGGGCTGGATCTGACAGGACACCACACCAGGCCCACGGTGCCGACCCGTGAACCCCGACGAGGCCCGCGGCGTCGCCTCAACGTGATCCGACTCACAACTTCGCACCCCATTCGTAGCATCACCACCGTAGGCGATGCAACCATTACGAATCGGCAAGCCGGAACGGCGACAGCCGCAGCGACAGGGGTTATCGAAGTTGGACGGTCACGAAGAGCCGAACAAGGACGCCACTAGCAGCACCGCCCTGGTCCTTGAACGGGGGGGTCGCGTACAGCTCGAGAAGTCGATCCGAGAGGCTGGGACGGTCACCATGCCCCGAGGCCGTGCGGCAGTGAGCGCCCAAACGGGCCTCCCTCCGACCTCCAACCACCGGAGACGGGTGTCGGGCGGGCCGAGACTGGGAGGAACCACCATGGCGGATGTGTCGGTACGCTTCGCGATGACCGATGACAGCGAGATCGTGCTGAACCTGTCGCTGACCCAGGCGATCCGGCTCACGGAGGCGATCGCGTCGAAGGTCAGCCAGGCGATGACCGAGCAGCCGCGGGCCGGCATGAACGGCAACGCCTACGGCCCCGGGGTGCGCCCCGGCCCCTACTCGACGTCCTGAGCCGTCCGGCACCGAGCCGGGCTGTACCCCCGGCGTACCCCCGCGGTGCCGGGCTAGCCCCCGGTCAACTGGGCGATCAGGGCCCGCAGCAGGTCGAGATCCCGGCGGCGCAGCTCGGCGACGGACGACGGATCCGGCCGTGTGGAGGCCAGCGCCGCACGCACCGAGCGCAGCTTGTCGCGCAGGATCTCCACGTCGGCGGGTGTCAGTAGACCGTCGCGCAGGACCAGCACGACGTGGCCACCGTGCTGCACCACGTCCACCGGCTCGACCATCGGCAGCGTGACGACCCGGATACCGACAGGTGCCTCCTGGTCGTAGACAAGACACAGCTGGTCCTCCGCCATCACCTCCGCGGTGCCGTCGTCCCACAGCACGGTCGCTCGGGCCGTGATAGGGGTCACACCGCGGGCCGACTCGACCCGCACGGGGTCGGCGTTCCCGGCCGGTTCGCGACGGCCGGCCGGGTGGACGGCGAGTACCGTGCCGCGCCGCGACCAGACCCCGCCACCGAGGTCGTCGACGGGGAAGACCCGGTCACCCCGGGCGAACATCACCAACGCGGCACGACCGTCCTCGGCGGTCGATGGGTGGGCGGCCATAGCGTGATCGTAGGTGGCCGCCGTGGGGGCCCGAGCGCCGAGACCCCACCAGGGCGCATCCGGCAACACCCGCACACCCGCGCCGGAAACTACCGTTCCCCACCGGTGAACCGGTCCCAACGATCCTGGTAGCCACCGATGTGGCCGCGAACCACCGCCGGCATCGCACGTTCACCGGCTCGCCGCGGCCACTGTGGCTTACGCCCGGTCATGGTCCCGTGGGCTCCGCCACGGGTTACCTTCGCCTGGTTGCCACCGAATCGCGTGGCGACCGGCGGCGGTCGGAGGACGCGGGCGGCTCCCGGCGGGCCGCGACAACGTGGTCCATCCTCCCCCCTGTCCCGTAACCCCCACGGCCGACCTCGGCCGGTCACGTTTCGCGGAGCCCACGAATGCCCGACACCGACTATCCGCCCATCGAAGAGCACGCGGTCATCGGCGACCTGCGTACCGTGGCCCTGGTCGCCACGGACGGCACGATCGACTGGTACTGCCCGCAGCGCTTCGACGCGCCGTCGGTTTTCGCGAGTCTGCTGGACGCCGACCGTGGCGGATCGTTCCGCATCCACTGTCCGGACTCCCGGGCCAGGCAGCTCTACCTACCCGACTCGAACATCCTGATGACCCGTTTCCTCGCCCCCCGCGCGGTCGGTGAGGTCATCGACTTCATGGTCCCGGTGGACAGCGACGTCACCGAGACGCCGCACGTCGTGGTCCGCCAGGCGCGAGCGGTGCGTGGAACCGCCACGTTCCGGCTGCGCTGCGACCCCCGGTTCGACTACGGCCGAGACCCGCACACCGTCACCCTGGTACCCGGTTCGGGCGCGGTGTTCGAGTCGACCGCCGGCACCCTTGTGCTGCGCACGGCCCTGCCGCTGCGCGTCGAGGCCACGGCCGTGGTCGCCGAGTTCGAGCTGGCGATGGGCGAGTGTGCCGACATCGTGCTCGAGTGGAACTCGACCATCCGCCCATTGATCATCGGTGAGGCGGAGACGTTGTTCACCCGGACGCTGAACTACTGGCAGGCCTGGATCCGGCGCGGGCGCTATCACGGCCGCTGGCGGGAGATGGTGCTACGCAGCGCTCTCGTCCTCAAGCTGCTCGTCTACCGGCCCACCGGGGCGCTGGTGGCCGCGCCGACCACCTCGCTACCCGAGGAGCTCGGCGGCGTGCGCAACTGGGACTACCGCTACACCTGGATCCGCGACGCGGCCTTCACGGTGTACGCGCTGATGGCGCTCGGCTTCACCGACGAGACCGCGGCGTTCATGGACTGGCTCGAACAGCGATGTCACGAGGCACCCAAGGACTCCGGGCTCTACGTGCTCTACAGCGTGGACGGCAACGCCGACCTGGACGAGCTGGTCCTCGACCAGCTGTCCGGCTATCGCGGCTCGAAGCCGGTGCGCGTCGGCAACGCCGCCGCCACACAGCTCCAGCTCGACATCTACGGCGAACTGATGGACTCGGTGTACCTGTACAACAAGCAGGTCCCGATCTCCTTCCAGCTCTGGGAGGCGCTGGGCCGCCAGCTCGACTGGCTGGCCAAGCACTGGGACGAACCGGACGAGGGCATCTGGGAGACCCGGGGTGGGCGCCAGCGCTTCACCTACTCAGCCGTGATGACCTGGGTCGCCTTCGAACGGGCCTGCCGGATCTCGCGCCAGCGTGGCCTGCCCGGGCCGACGAACGAATGGAAGGACTACGCCGGGCAGGCCTACCGGTTCGTCCAGAACGAGGCGTGGAACCCCACCCGCGGCGCCTACATGGAGTTCCCCGGCTCACCACGGATGGACGCATCCCTGCTGTGCATGCCGCTGGTGAAGTTCTCCGGCCCCACCGACCCCCGGTTCCTGTCGACCCTGGAACGGTTCAGCGAGGACCTGGTCAGCGACAGTCTGGTGCGCCGGTACGCCGCGGACGGCAGCGACGGCCTCACGGGTGACGAGGGCACCTTCAACCTGTGCTCGTTCTGGTACGTGGAGGCACTGACCCGGGCCGGTCGGGTCGCCGAGGCCCGGATGGTCTTCGAGAAGATGCTCACCTACGCCAACCACGTGGGGCTCTACGCCGAGGAGATCGGTTCCTCCGGGGAGGCGCTCGGCAACTTCCCGCAGGCGTTCACCCACCTCGCCCTGATCAGTGCCGCGATCCATCTCGACCGCGCGCTGGGGTGACCGACCCGAGGACGGGTGTGCGGTGACCACGGGTGTGCGGTGACCACGGGTGTGCGGTGACGGGCGGTTTCCGGTGCCGGCGCGGCACGGCAGGATAGGCGGCGAGGATACGCACCGGAGCCGATAGCCTGAAGATCGGCACCGATGTTCGGAGTGCGGGATCCTTCAAGGTCGGGATCCTCCGAGGTGCGGGATACGAGGGGCGAGGTCATGGCGGGACTGGACCGTTTCCGGGTGGTCGTGGAATCCGGGCGCGGAGATCGGGCGGGAGTGGTCGTCCGGCTGCCCGGCGCACTCATCGTCGCCCGTGCCGGCCGGTCGGAGACGGCCGAGACGACCACCAGGCTGCTGGCGCTGTGCGCCGAGGTCGCCGCCGAGGTGGGCGCCACCGCGTCGACCATGGGTCGCCGGCTGGTGCGCCGGGTCGCAGGGCTGCTGGCCGACGCCGATCCGGATCGGGTGCCCGACTTCAGCCTGCTGACCACGGTCAATGACCGGGTCGCCGCGCTGGTCCACGGGGCGATGGACGTCGTCGCGACGGGCAGCTCCGGGGTGACGCTCTCCGGCGTCGACTCGGCCACGTGGGTCGACCGGCTGCTGCCCACCGAGATCAGCCGGATCGACGTCGGCCCCACCGGCATGGTCGGGCCGACGGGTTTCCCCGGCGGGCTCGGCGATCTCGGTTTCCCGCTCGACCTGCGCATCGGGGCCGTGCCCGGGATCGGGGTGAGTCTGCTGCTCAGCGACACGCCGTCGCTGCCCGCGCCGAAGGCCTCCGCCGAGCAGCTGCTTGCCGGGTTCGATCCGGTCCGGGAGCCGATGACCGGCGCCGCGCCCATCCCCACGCCGGGAACTCGCGCCCCCGATCCGATGTCGACCACCCCGCCGGCGCTCGCCCCCCTGCTCAGCAAGGAGGAGGAGGCCCACCGGCGCCGCGCCGCCGCCGAACCGACGCAGGCAGCCGACCTTGACGAGCTCGACGAGCTCGACGAGGATCCGCCCACCGAGCTGGCCCAGCGTGACTCGATCCCGCGTGCCGGGAGCGATCTGGGTGGCAGTCACGGCCACGCCGGCCACGCCGGGCCCGTCGGCCACCGCGAGGGCCTCTCCGACGATCTAGGCGACGACCTCACCGACGACGAGCACGACGCCCTGACCCAGCTCCCGGGCCAGAGCTTCACCGTCTCCGACCTCATCGAGGACGACGAGGCACCGACGATGCTGCCGAGCAGCGGCGAGCCTCAGGTCGAGGGCGTGCTATGCGCCAACGGCCACTTCAACCACCCGCAGGCGCCGTACTGCTCCGAGTGCGGCCTGTCGCTCGCCCAGCAGAACACCCGCACGGTCTGGGGCCCCCGGCCGCCCGTCGGCGTCCTCGTCTTCGACGACGGCCAGACCATGAACGTCGACATGGACCTGGTGATCGGCCGCCAGCCGGACCGCGACGATGCGGTCCGGGCCGGGAAGGCACGGGCGCTGCCGGTCGAGGACGGCGAGAGCGCGGTCTCCCGGGTACACGCCATCATCACCCTCAACGGCTGGGACGCGGTCATCACCGATCAGGGTTCGGCGAACGGCACCTACATCGCCCCGCCGGAGGCGACCGTGTGGACGCCGCTGAGCCCGCACCAGCCGGCTCCCCTGATCCCCGGCACCCGCGTCCAGGTGGGCAAGCGGACGTTCGTCTTCAACTCCCACCTGCACGTTTGACCACCTGCCCGGGCAACTCACCCGCCCAACCGAGGTGATCATGATGACGGCGAACGACGACCGGCCAGCCGGCGACGACCCGCCGGCCAGCGACGGCGATGCGGCGCGCGGGAGTGACACGCGGCCGCGACGCCGCTGGGCCCGAAGCCGGCTGTGGTGGGCGCCGGTGATGCTCGCCGTGGTAGCCGGCCTGCTGGCGGCCGGCGCGGCGCTGGGCAACCTCGCCAGCCGGCCACCGGCTGAGGGGTCGGTCGACGTCGGCTTCGCCCGGGACATGTCCGAGCATCACGCCCAGGCGGTGCAGATGGCCATGATCGAGTTCAGTCACGGCGGTGACCAGGACACCCGCAGCGTGGCCCAGGACATCGCGCTGACCCAGCAACGCGAGATCGGCATCATGTCCTCGTGGCTGTCCGGATGGGGGCGGCCCCAGTCCACCTCCGGGACACCGATGCGGTGGATGCGGGACTCCCGCACCGTCAACGGGGCCTCGGGCGGGCAGGATGGTCATGACGGTCACGGCGCCGCCAGGCCCGGCATGTCCATGCCGGGCCTGGCCGGGGGTGCGGCGCAGGACGCGTCCAGCGACCCGCGGGACACCGCGCGCATGCCGGGCATGGCGACCCCCGCCGAGCTGCAACGGCTGGCCTCGATCCGGGGCCATGACCTCGACGTCCTCTTCCTCACCCTGATGGTGCGCCACCATCGTGGGGGGCTGGCCATGGCCCAGTACGCGGCGATGCACGCCGGTGAGGACCGGGTACGGGCGATGGCCAGGGCGATGGTGCTCGCCCAGTCGATGGAGATCGACCAGATGCAGCGCGATCTGGTACGCCTCGGCGCGCCTCGGGCCTGACCGGCGAACCCACCCGCTGTCACGACGAAACCGCCTTTGTATAGTCAAGTGGGACTAACAGGACTCGGGGAAGGTAGCCCCCTCGTCGCAGGGCAGGGGAGGCCGCCGCCATGCCTGGTGCAACCGCCCGAGAGGCCGCCGACGCCGGGGGCTTCGTTCGCCGGACGGCCCCCGGCGGCCCCTGGTACTCCCGCCGCCTCACCCGCCACTGGCCGGGGGTTCGTTACGTCCGGGTGGAACTGCTCGCCGGCCTGGTGACCTCGCTCGCGCTGATCCCGGAGACGATCTCCTTCTCCGTGGTGGCGGGGGTCGATCCGAAGGTCGGTCTGTTCGCGTCGTTCACCATCTCGGTGGTCATCGCGTTCACCGGCGGGCGCCCGGCGATGATCTCGGCGGCGGCAGGCTCCATGGCCCTCGTCGCCGCCCCCCTGGTCCGCGACCACGGCCTGAACTACCTGCTGGCGACGACCATCGGGGTGGGCCTGCTGATGTTCGTGCTCGGCCGGCTCGGGGTGGCACGGCTGATGCGGTTCGTCCCGCGGGCCGCGATGATCGGCTTCGTCAACGCGCTGGCCATCCTCATCTTCACCGCGCAGATGCCGCACGTGATCGGCAAGTCGTGGCAGGTCTACGCCCTCGTCGCCGCGGGCCTCGCCATCCTGCTGGCCGTCCCCCGCCTGACCAGAGCGGTCCCGCCGCCGCTCGTGGCGGTGGCGGTCCTCACCCTCGTCACCGCCGGTTTCGACATCTCCGTCCCCACCGTCGGCGACGAGGGCCGGCTGCCGAGCTCACTGCCCGTCCCCGGCGTGCCCGACGTTCCGCTGACCTGGGAGACACTGCGGATCATCGCCCCGTACGCGGTGGCGCTTACCGCCGTCGGCCTGGTGGAGACGCTGCTGACCGCGCAGATCGTGGACCGGTTGACCGACACCACGCATGACCCGAACCGCGAATCCCGGGGCCTGGGGATCGCCAACATCGTCAACGGCTTCTTCGGCGGGATGAGCGGCTGCGCCATGATCGGCCAGACGATGGTGAACGTCAGCTCGGGCGGGCGGGGCCGGCTGTCGACCTTCGCCGCCGGCGGCTTCCTGCTCATGCTGGTCGTCCCGCTGCGCGACCTCGTGCGGGTCATCCCGATGTCGGCACTGGTCGCGGTTATGATCATGGTGTCGGTCATGACCTTCGAGTGGCGCAGCATCCAGCCCTCGACGCTGCGCCGGATGCCCCGCAGCGAGACCGCGGTCATGGTGGCGACCGTCGCCGTCGTGGTGCCCACCCACAACCTCGCCTACGGGGTTGGGGTGGGCGTCGTGCTGGCCGCGCTGCTGTTCACCCGCCGGGCCGCGAATCTGGCGCTGGTGACCAGCGTGCTCGACCCGGAGGGCCGGGAGAGGATCTACGCCGTCCAGGGCACGCTGTTCTTCGCCTCGACCAGTGATCTGGTGAACGCCTTCGACTACGCGCGCGATCCCGGACGGGTGGTCATCGACCTCTCGGAAGCCCACCTTCTCGACTCGGCGGCGGTCACCGCCCTCGACGACGTGTGCGCGAAGTACCGCGAACGCGGCACGCAGGTGAGCCTGGTCGGGGTGAACGCCCGTAGTGCCACCCTGCTGCACAAGCTGTCCGCCGAGCCGGCCCAGATGGAACCGGCACCGACCGAGCCGGCACCGACCCACGTCCGGTGAAGTCGAGCTGATCGTGAATACACTCCGCCATTAGATGCTCACTCAGATACGTACGCTGAGGATGGTGGCGGGATGGCCGGAGAGCGAGGCGCCGGGCTCACTCAGGGTCTGATCGACTTCGCTCGGCGCCAGCCCGCGGTGGTCGTTATCATCATCGTCCTAGGCGGGTTGTACCTTGCCAGGTCCGGTCCGGGCCCGGGTTCCCGGGCCGTCCTCGTCCCCGGGATCGAGTTCTCGACCCCGTCTCTGATCACCCACAACCGGACGACCTATGCCTTCGGCGTGGACCCGGACTCCCCCGGCACCGTCGACGTGCTCTCCAGCCGGGACCGCCGGAGCTGGACGATCGAGCCGGCCGCGCTGCACGCCCTGCCGCCCTGGGCCGACCCCGCGGGCGGCCTCGGCCCGGCGGCCGTCGGCGCCTTCGGCCACGGGTTCGTCATGTACTACGCGACGGCCGTGCGTGGCCTCGGCGTCCGCTGTATCTCCGCGGCGACCGCCGACTCCGCCGACGGTCCGTTCGTCGACACCTCTCTCGCGCCCTTCATCTGCCAGACCGCGGACGGCGGCAGCTCGGATCCGAGCCCCTTCGTCGACGAAGCCGGACGCGCTTACCTGGCCTGGGCAAGCCCCGGGGCGGGCGGCGGCTCGGACCGGAACCACGGCGCGCCGCCCACGCTGTGGGCGCAGCGGCTGCGACCCGACGGACTCGTGCTCGCCGGCGAACCCGCCGTCATGCTCCGCCCGAGCCTGTCCTGGCAGCAGGGGCGGATCTCGGCACCATCGATGATCTCAACCCGCGGGCGTCACCATCTGCTCTATTCGGCCGCGTCGCCGCTCGGTGGACGGCAGGTGGTGGCGACCGCGTCGTGCAAGGGGCCGCTCGGGCCCTGCCGGCCGGCGCACGAACCGATGCTGACCGGGGGAAAGGTCGGCTTCGGACCGAGCGGGGCCCATGCCTTCACCGACGCGCGGGACCGCTGGTGGGTGGGGCTGCACAGCTGGGACTCCCGGCCCGACGGCGCCTACCTGCCAATCGGTCGGTTCGTCGTCGCTCCGCTCGACGTCACCCGGGACGCGGTGACGCTGCACGTCGACTCCCTCGTCCGGGGACGGGTGCTTGATCCGGACGAGCATGACCCGTCCCACGAGCACCCATCCCACGAGCACCGCCGGCAGCACGAGGACCGGGTAGACGGCGAGGACCGGGTGGGATAATCAGGTGGTGATGCCGGCTCCCCGCCGTCTTCGCGGACTACGACATTCCGAATCCGAGCATTCCCGGTATCTCCACCGAGGACCACGGGCCCTGGAAGTGCCGACAAAGCGACTTACGGAGAAGATCCATATGCCAGTCGAGCTGAATCATACTATTGTGCATGCCCGGAACAACCGGGAATCGGCCGAGTTTCTAGCGGATATCCTCGGTCTCAAGGTCGGCGCCGCGTGGGGACCGTTCATCCCGGTCGTCACCGCAAACGGTGTCACCTTGGACTTCGCCACCGCACCGGTTGAGTCGATCACTACGCAGCACTATGCGTTCCTGATCTCCGAGGAGGAGTTCGACGCGGCGTTCAAGCGGATCCAACGGGCCGGGATCACCTACTACGCGGATCCGCACCGCAAGCACCCGGGCGAGATCAATCATCATGACGGCGGACGGGGGTTGTACTTCCTGGACCCGGCCGGCCACGGCATGGAGATCATCACCCGCCCCTACGGGGGATTCGAAGCAGATTCCAGAGCAGTCTGAGATCGGTAACAGTCCGAAATCGGCGGACAAACCGATAAGTAGCAACCTTTATCTGCCATACGGACTCAATGGAATGTGACGTGCGCCACTGTGACCAGCGGTCGGCGGCGAATAGGCCGATATTTGCCGCGAGGCTCCGCGTCGGGCGGAGTCATGATCCACGTGTGACAATTCGGCAGAGAGTGCAGCGACCGGTCACGGTCCCCCGACCTGGGCGTCCAGCGCGGGCGTCCGGCGAGGATATCCGCGGCATTCGCACCTGGCGAGCGTCCGCGGGAAGGGTGCACTGTGGGTACACAATCCGCGGAGACGACGGGCGCACGAGCTGGTGAGACCCCCGAGCAACAGGCCGGCGCGCAGGATCGGGCCGATAGGGCGCCGGCGCCCGGCCAGTGCACTCTGAGTGAACTACTGGCAGTTCTCGACCTCGGCGGGGATGTTCCGCCGGTGCCGGCCCGATGCCTGCTCAGCACACACGGCGGCGTCCTCGGGGCGCAGCTGCTCGGCCAGCAGATCGTTCTCGCCGAGCGTATGACCCCCAGTAAGATCACGCACAGCCTGCAGACGGTGTTCATGCGCCCCGGCGACTGCCGCCAACCGGTCTGGATCGACGTCGAGCGGTTGGCCCACGGGCGGTCGATCGACTCCCTGGCCCTGACCTTCCGACAAGACTCGTTGCAGATCTGCCGGGCGGACGTGATGCTCCGCTCCCCAGAGCCGGACTTCCTGCGCCTGCGCTCCACCGAGTCCGACTTCCTCGGCCCGGAGCACGCCAGCCCCCTCGACCGTCCGATGATGCCCTGGGAGGTTCGGGTGCTTCCCCGGGCGGGCACCCATCAGCTGGACCAATGGCAGCGCATCCCCGGGGCGCCGGAGGACCGGTCCCTGTGGAGGGCGTTCATCGCGCACAGCTGCGAGCTGCTGCCGCTGTCCGACCTGCTGGCCGTCACCGGCCTGACCCCCACCAAGCGCCTGGCAGTCGCCGTCCTCTCGCAGAATGTGACCTTCTACGACGACCTGGACGTCCGGGACTGGCACCTGTTCCGGGTGCGTACCCTGCACGCGGGCCACGGCCGGACGATCGGCCGCGTCGAGGTCTTCGGCCCGGACGGGGAGCTACGCGCGGGCAGTGAGCTCGTCGGGCTGCTGCGCAGATCCGCGATCTGATGTCCGCGCGGCTGATGGAGATGGATCAGACCTCCGCGAGTGCCTGGTCCTCGTCGTCCGAGGCCCCGGACGCAGTCTTCTCCGCCGCGCCGAGGGCCGGCTCCGGCTCGGGCCGCCGGACACGGGGCAGCAGCAGCGCGGCCAGGATCCCGGCGGCGAGGACGCAGCCGCCGATGAACAGCCCGAGGGAGTAGCCGGAGGCCAGCGCGTCGAGCCGCGCGGCCCCGTGCCTGAGACGGCCGTCGGTATACCTGGTCGCGATCGTCGACACCGCGGCGAGGCCGATCGCCGCGCCGATCTGGCGGCTGGTGTTGATCAAACCGGACGCGAGGCCCGCCAGGCGCATCGGCACGCCCGCCGTGGCCGCGGCGACCATCGCGACCATGACAGAGCCCACCCCCAACCCGATGATCAGGACCGGGCCGAACACGTGCACCCAGTACGAGCCGTCCCGGGTGATCGTCGACAGCCAGAGCAGACCTGCCGTTCCGCTCATGAGACCGAACACGATGATCGGACGCGGACCGAGCCGCCCGATCATCCGGGTGACGATCCGCGAGGCAACAATGATCATAAGTGGCATCGGGAGCATGGCCACCCCGGCGCGCAGCGGGCTGTAACCCTGAGCCTGCTGGAGGAAGAGGGTGAGGAAAAAGAAGATCGTGAACATCGCGGCGCCGAGGAAGGCGGCGACCGCGTTCGCTGCGGCGAGCCCGGGGTAGCGGAAGATGCTCAGCGGCACCAGCGGGGCGGGGGTCGTGACCTCGACGACCACGAACGCGGCAAGGAGCACTACCGCCCCGGCCAGCATCCCGAGCGTGACCGGGGACGTCCAGGAGGAACTCTCGGTGCGGACGATGCCGTAGACCGACAGCACCAGGCCCCCGGTGACGGTCACCGTGCCGGGAATGTCAAGATCACGCAGCCGGCTCAACTGGCCCCGCGATTCGACAAGCACGAGCCGGGCAGCCACGAGGAGCGCCACCCCGATCGGCACATTGACGAACAGCACCCACCGCCAGTTCGCGACCTCGGTCAGCGCACCGCCGA
>NZ_CDWWEW010000076.1:0-16264 GCF_977966315.1 Frankia sp. CeRuru1 | reverse complement strand
TAGCAATTTATGCGCGCGACCGGGGAGTATGCCAGTATCCGGGTTGCCATCATACCCGCTGGCTCCAGATACATCACATGAAGGAATGGGCATCCGAAGGCGGAAACACAGATCTTGACAATCTCGTGCCGATCTGCTCCCTTCATCATCGGACTATTCATGAAAGGCGGATTGTTCTGCAGCGCGGACGCGACGGTTCGATTGTCGCCCGCCATCGTGACGGAACGCTGACGCAGCAGACACCGCGGCTGCATCCGGGTCTGGATTTGTTGGAGCTCCTCGGCGATAGTCCCTCAACCGCGCCAGCTGAGACCGTCCCGACAAGACAAGTAGCCTGACTTACCCCTAGGGGGTATGGAAATGATCCAACTGTCTGCCTCGGCGTACCGCGACCCGATGTGGGGGGACACGAGAGCCGATGCTCAGCTACGAACGGGATGCCCGTAGGCTCCTAACCTTGTGAGCCCCATCCTCGCGCCCGGACGAGCTGGGAACTTCATCCGAGCCCTGTTCATCATCCTGCTGCTTGTGCTGCTGATGCGGACGGTGTATCTGATGTGGTTCTTCCACACCCCCGCGTGGACATCACGACCGGACGAGATCCGCTACTGCGGCGGATGGTACAAGCGTTCAGACGAGCTGGACATCACAGGAAGCCGTGCACGCCAGATGGCAGGTGGCAGCCTCAAGGAGGTCAGGCGATCGCCGGTGTTCCGTCCGATCATGGCGTACCGTCCGACATCAGACTGTCCACGCTACCTCTTCGCCAGGGTTGGCAAGGACGTCTTCGTCATCTACCGCGCCGCCGACGACTGAGCCGGACCGGTCAGGGCCGGGCCGGTCAGAACGTAGACGCGGGCGTGTATGGACGTGCGCTGCTGCAGCGCGGCCCGTACAGCACGATGCAGGCCATCCTCCAGGTAGAGAGCTCCGCCCCACTCGACGACGTGAGGGAAGAGGTCACCGTAGAAGGTCGAGTCCTCATCGAGAAGAACATCGAGTGCGAGCACCCGCTTGGTGGTGACGAGCTGGTCGAGCCGAACCTGGCGAGGGGGAATGGCCGCCCAGTCCCGCTGGCCAAGGCCGTGCTCGGGGTACGGGCGACCGTCTCCGACCAATCTGAAGATCACCGGCACCTCCTCCTCGAGGGCGAGACATTCTCCGACCACGACAGCCTAGAATCCCCGCCCCCCCTATAAGACCCCGGTGGCCCCGCAGCATCGAGCCGCGTGGACACCCGGACCACGGCTGCAGGTCAGATGCCCGCAGCTGTCACCCCTTCTCTTGATCTCGCAGCAAGGTATATTTAGGTAAGGCTAACCTTATATCGAGGAGGTTCCATGGACGACGTCGTGCTCTGCCTGCCTCCAGACGCCGGTCGACGTATCGACCTCACCACGTATGCGCTTGCCGAACCGGATCTGATCAGTACGTATTCACCTGACTCCCACCTGATGCGACCGGTGACAAGATTGCCGGAGTGCAGGTGAGTCGACTGGACCCGAAACACAGGATGACGTCCATAATCAGTCGACCTTCGTGCCAAGGAGCGGCACGGCTCTCGGCGACCGGGCACGGATCAGCCGATCCGGCCGGATGAGCACGCAACCGTCGAGTAACGATCATCTACGAAGGTGGCTGAGCCTCGGAGTCACTCCCGCGGGGTGAACTCGCCGGCACGCCGCCGGCCGGCAGAAAATCCGCTGGACAGCCCACCTACTCTGGGTAGATGGAGTTCACCCAGTCCGACAAGCTCGCCGACGTCTGCTACGACGTCCGCGGGCCTGTCCTCGACGAAGCGACCCGGCTGGAAGCTGCGGGTTCGCGCATCCTCAAGCTGAACATCGGCAATCCCGCGCCGTTCGGCTTCTCCGCACCGCCGGAGGTACTCGAGGCCGTCGTGGCAAACCTTGCGGATGCACAGGGTTACAGCGACTCCAAGGGACTGCTCGCCGCCCGGGAAGCGGTCGTGCGCTATCACCTCCGTAAGGGGGTCACCGGCCTCGACCCCGGCGGGGTCTACCTCGGCAACGGCGTCTCCGAACTGATCATGATGTCGTTGCAGGCGTTGCTCAACAACGGCGACGAGGTGCTGCTCCCCGCGCCCGACTATCCACTGTGGACGGCCGTGGTCAGCCTGTGCGGCGGCCGGCCCGTGCACTACCTCTGCGACGAGTCCGCCGGCTGGGCGCCCGACCCCGACGACATCGCCGCCAAGGTCACCCCGCGGACACGAGCGATCGTCGTCATCAACCCAAACAACCCGACTGGTGCCGTCTACGACCGGCAGCTGCTGGAGAACATCGTCGAGGTCGCCCGCCGCCACCACCTGATGCTGCTGTCCGATGAGATCTACGACCGGATCCTCTACGACGACGCCGAGCACATCGCGACCGCGGCGCTCGCGCCGGACCTGGTCTGCATGACCTTCAACGGGCTGTCGAAGTCCTATCGGCTAGCCGGGTTCCGGGCCGGGTGGATGGTGATGTCCGGTCCGCGCGGCCACGCCTCGAGCTACATCGAGGGAGTGAACATCCTCGCGAACATGCGCCTGTGCGCCAACGCGCCCGGGCAGTTCGCCACGGTCGCCGCCCTCACGGAGGACGGCGGCGCCGGGGACCTCGTCCTGCCCGGCGGCCGGCTGCGCGAACAACGAGACACGGTCGTGAAGCTCCTCAACGACATCCCCGGGGTGTCGTGCGTCCCGCCGCGGGGGGCGCTGTACGCCTTCCCCCGACTGGACCCCGCCGTCTACCCGATCCGGGACGACGAGCGGTTCGTCCTCGATCTGCTGTTGGCCGAGAAGATCCTGCTCGTCCAGGGCAGCGGCTTCAACTGGCCGCATCCCGACCATGTCCGGATCGTGACCCTGCCCGCGGTGGACGATCTCACGGACGCCATCGGCCGGATCGATCGCTTCCTGGCCTCCTACAAACACCCCTCCCAGCGACAGCACCCCTCCCAGCGACAGAACTGACGGAGCAATCGACACCATCGGGGAGGTTGTCCACAGGACACCAACGCCCTGTGGACAACCTGTGGAAAAACGGCGTGGCGACGTCCTGCTCGTGGGTCTGCTGGTCGCCGCCACGATCGGGGCGCAGATCGCGCTGCGAGCCCGGATCGATCGTCCGCTCTGGTACGACGAGCTGTGGCGCCCGCACTTCGCGGGGGAACCGTGGCCGACGTTCTGGTCGGAACTGACGGCGGCCAACACCCCGTCCTCGATCGGCTCACTGGCGCTGACCCGACTGACCGGGACCATCCTCGGCTGGCACAGTTGGTCGCTCCGGCTCGTCGGAGCGGGAATCTGGCTACCGCTGCTCGCCGCGGGCGGCTTCCTGCTCGCGCGGCGGTTCACCGGCCGGGTGCCGGCCGTGGCCGCCGCGGTGACGGCCGCCCTCGCCGGCACCGTCGTCGACACCGGCACACAGCTCAAGCCCTACGTCCTCGATGCGGTGGTCACCCTCGCGGTGGTCGCGCTGTGGATAGGACAGGCCACGCTCCCACGCCGGACCGCGGCCGGGGCGCTGGCGCTGCTGTCGCTGCCCGCGGTGTTTCTGCTGGTTCCCCTCGCTGGCTACGACCTGGTCCGCGCGGTGCCCCGACGCACCGTGGTACGCACCACCGGACGGGTGGGCCCCGCCCTCCTCCTGGCCGGCGCCCACATGATGATCTTTGTGGCGCACCAGTCCAGTCAACGGGCGAGCCATTTCTGGGACGATCACTTCCTCGCCGATCGAGGGATCCTTGGCGGCCTGCGGTTCACGCTCGAACAGACCGGCGCGATTCTCGGTGGCGCTCCGCCCGGGATCGACCGTTATGACCCCAATCTGGTGCACTCCCTCCTCGAGGGGCATCGCCTCCCGACGCTGCTCGTCGGGACGGCCACGGCGGTTGCGCTGGCGCTCGGAGTCCGGGTACTGCGCCGACGCCCCGACGGGGTGATCCTTATCGTCGCCTTGATCGGCGCCGAACTGCTCCAGCTCGCGGCCAGCGCCGGACGCTACTGGCCCTTCGGGGCCTGTCGGACCAATCTGTTTCTGGTTCCGTTGCTCACCATCATCGTCGCGGTCGGCGTTGCAGACCTGGCCCGCACGGCCCAGGCAGCCAGGCCGGTCGGGCCGGCGCGGCTTCCCGCGGCCGTCGGCCTGATCGCGCTGGCGGTGATGCCGGTCTGCGCGGTCGGCGGGACCATCACGCTGTGGGACGAACGCCACGATCCCCGTCCGATCGAGGCCATGGTCGACGCGACGATCGCCGCCCGCGCCGAGTATCGGGCGGGCGATCTCGTCATCGTCGGCGGCCGACTGGCGCGAGCGGGCTGGCTCTACGCCATGGACCTCAGCGACGACGCATCGCCCGGGGGACCGCCGATCGGGCCCCGGGTACCCCGATCGGCGACAACCTTCCTGAGCGTGATCGGGAAGGACGGCGCGGACGGCGCGATCCGCAGCCGCCCGCAACCGCCGGACCGGATCCTGCTATTCATTCTCGCCTACGACCTCCGGGGCACGGCCGCCGAACTCGCGTCCCTGCGGCAGGCCGGATGGTGTGAGCAAGAGATCCGGACCTTTCCGCTCACCGGCACCCTGCACGGCCTCACCCGCTGCGCCCCGACGCCGCGGGGGGACTCGCAGTCGCCATCGGCTGTCCGATGAGAGCGGCCAGCGCCCCCCATTCCCGGTCACCGTCCGCCAACGACGACGCGATGCGCTGCTGCAGCACGCCGACCTGGATCCGGGTGCCGTCGAAGAGCTGCCCGCAGGACGCCGCAGCGGCGGCATAGTCCCTGCCGCCGGCATCGAACCGCGCCTGCGCGGCCGCGGTCGGCGGCACCGGCGCGGTCAGCGCCGCCTGCGTGTCGGTGCCGAGGGAGACGCAGACGGGCCGCAGGGAAGCGCCGTCCTGGGCGGCCAGATACGCTCGGGCCGCCGCGACGTCCGTGGCGACCCGGGTCCGCAGACCCTCGCTGCCGTGGTACCAGGAGGCCAGCTCGGCAGAGTCATTCGCAGTGGACGTAGAGCCGTTCGCGGTGGACGTAGAGCCGTTCGCGGTGGATGCAGAGCCGCCGGTGGTCGACGCGGGCAGCCCGGACGCCGGATCCGCACCGCCTGTCAGGGTCGCCGCTCCCCCGCCAATCACCAGCACGATCGCGCCGAGAATGGCGAGCCGACTACCGAGGGGGTTCTGGAGCGGATCCGGTTCCCGCAACCACCCAGGTCGGCCGCTACGCCCCGCCATGCATCCCTCCACCCTGGATCTACTCTGGGCGAAGGTTATGCCTCGGAGCGTCGCAGATCACCGGTGGGTGCGGCCGTCAGCGGATCGCCGCCACGAGCTCGGGAGTGGCAACGGGTGGCAGCGAGTTACCTCAGGGCTTTCCTGCGATCAGGTCGCAAGCGCATTCACACCTCCACCCAGCACATCCGGGATGAAAACCATTGTCAATAATGTTCAACGGACGCGTGCCCATTCCCGTCGCCAGGCACGCCCAGCGCGGCGAGGAGATGAGAAAGTGAGAACGTGGCCCGTACACCCCAAGAAGCTCACGGGTCCGAGCCGACCCCACGGCTGGTGCACGCCCCGGGCGGGACGGACGGCACAGTCGGGATGAGAGGCACGGACGGTAAGGGCGACACCGGCAACAGACTGAACCGACCAGACAGACTGAACGGCAGCGAAGGGAGCGACGTGAGCACCGCGGGGAACGACACCAGGTCGGCCGGCACGGGCCGGCCGGCCCGCGACCCCCGCAACCAGCGGGATAAGACGGCGGAGCGCCGTCCGGCGCCGAGCCGGGGGACGGCCGTGCGTGCCACCCGGCAGGGCGACGCCGTCTCCGCCGCGCTTGCCGAGACCGACGCCTTCACCAGCGCCCAGGATCTGCACGCCCGGCTACGGGCGCAGGGCGCCGCGGTCGGGCTCACGACGGTGTACCGCCATCTGCAGGTGCTGGCCGACCGCGGCGAGGTCGACATGATCCGCCGGGACGACGGTGAGACCGTCTACCGGCGCTGTGCCTCTGACGACCATCACCATCACCTCGTCTGCCGCTCCTGCGGCCGGACGGTAGAGATCGCGGGACCGGAGATCGAGGCGTGGACCGCCAAGGTTGCCAACGCCGAGGGATTCGTCGACGTCGTGCACACTGTGGAGATCTACGGCACCTGTGCCACCTGCGCGGCCCGACCGGCCACCTGAGCGAGGTTCCCGGCGGAGCAGGGGACGCACCGCGGGGCACAGTGCGCGCAGCCGTCGGTCAGGGTGCCGTCGCCGAGAGGCCGGTGCAGGCGCGCAGGGCATTCCAGTTCGCCAGGGCCCGGGCTCCCGCGGCACCGGTCACCGGCTGGGGGGTGCCCCCCACGATCCGGGCGGGTAGCCAGGCGGCGGCCATGACCGCCCGGCCAGCGACGGTCAGTTCCAGCACCCCGGACTCGGTGTTCCGGCCGGCGCCGGAGGAATAGAACACAAAGTTCCCCAACCCGTAGCCGACGTACACTCCGTCGGAGTTCCATCCGGCGCCCAGCAGAACGTGGGCGTGGCTCCCGATGACGACGTCCGCGCCCGCGACCGCCAGCCGGGGGAGCAGGGCGCGCTGTGCCTCGTTGGGGCACTGCTGCTGTTCAGTCCCCCAGTGCAGGAAGACGATGACCGTGTCCGCCTCGGCCCGCGCGGCCCGCACGGCTCGCACCAGCCGATCGACCTCCTTTGCCGATGCCAGGCCGGGTTTGTTCGGACCCGCCGTCCAGGCCGCGATCAACTCGTCGTCGAGCACTTGGGTGGCCCCGAGGACGGCGATACGCTGCCTCTTGACCGTCGTCATGTACGGGGCGTACGCGGCGGTGTCGTCCACGCCGATGCCGACGAGCGGAAAGTGCGCATCCCGGGCGTAACGTAGCGAATCCTGCAGGCCTTCGATGCCGTAGTCCATGCCGTGGTTGTTGGCCATCGTGACGACGTCGATGCCGGCCGCCCGTACCGCGGTGAACGCGGTGGGCGAAGCCCGGAACACATACGCCTTCTGGGCCGCGGCGCCACGGTCCGTCACCGCCGTCTCCAGGTTCGCGATCGCGAGATCGGCTGCGGTCAGGGCCGCCGACATGGGTCCGATCGCCGTCGGCGGATCGGCGGCGAGCCGCTGACCGGGAGCACCCTCGAAGTGGATGTCGCCGCCGAAGGCGATGGTGACCGGCTGCCCCGTCGGCCGCCGCGGGCCGTCACCGACGGGTGCGGCTCCCGCGGTGGCCGCGGTGGCCCCGGCCGGGGGACCGGTGGTGGCGGAGGCACCGTCGGCGTGCGGCGTCGGCCTCGGACGGTCCTCGCCGTAGGGCACGGCACAGGCGACGAACATGAACCCGACGATGACGGCGACGCCACCGGCGACGGCCGTGCGCCCTCCTCTGCACCGAACGCACCGAGCACGCCGGCTGGCTGCACCCCGCTCCACGCCAGGCTCCCCCCCTCCGTGACGACCACACCACGACGAGCCACTCGCGAACCGGCCGCGTCCCGGCCGCGTCCCGGCCGCGTCCCGGCCGTTCCCATGATCCCGAGCTCGACCGCCGCGGTCCGTCCGACGTCAGAGTGCCGACAGCACCGGTGCCAGTTCGCGCCACTGCCGACGCGGCAGCCCACGGCGGTCGAAGTCAAGCACCTGCACGGCCACCTGATCGGCCCCGGCGTCGAGATGCTCCTTGATCCGCCTGAGCAGAACGTCCGCGTCCCCCCAGGGGACGATCGTGTCGACCAGGCGGTCCGAGCCCGAGCCGGCGAGATCGTCGTCGTCGAACCCGAAACGCCGCAGGTTCGCCGTGTAGTTCGGCAGCCGAAGATAGGACCCGGTGTGCCGGCGGGCGAGCTCACGGGCCTGTTCCGGATCGGGGTGCAGGACGAACGCCTGCTCGGGGACGAGCAGCTTGTCGGGCCCGAGGATGTCCCGGGCGGCAGCGGTGTGCTCGGGTGGCACGAAATAGGTGTGGGCGCCGTCGGCCCGGTCCCGGGCGAGGCCGAGCATCTTCGGACCGAGCGCGGCGAGCACCCGTGGCGGGGCACCGGGCGGTGGCACGGCCCGGTACTGCTCGACCGCCATCCGGTCCATCTCGTCGAGGTACGCCGCCATCTGGGCGAGTGGGCGCGTGTAGGAGGCGCCCCGGATGTGCATCAGCTCGGCGTGGGACACCCCGAGCCCGAGCAGGAACCGGTCCGGGTACGCCTCGGCGAGGGCCAGCTGACCAGCGGTCATGGTGAGCGGGTTACGGGCGAGGATCTGCGCGATCCCGGTCGCGATCGTCATCCGGGAGGTGGCCGCGAGCGCCAGAGCCGCGGTGACCAGCACCTCGCGCCCCTTGACCTCACCGGTCCACAACGTCGGATAACCGAGATCGTCGAGTTCTGCGATCGCCTCCCGGACGACCGCGGCCGGGGAGAAGTCGAACTGGCCACTCCAGATCCCCACCTTGCCGATCTCACGCCGGGCCGGCGGGCGGCTCATGTGCTGCGCACTCGTCACCGCGCAACCGTACCGAGCAGGAGCGATGGTCACTCGTCACGGCGGGACCGCCGGATCCGGTTGCCACTGTCCGTCCAAGGTCTATCGTTGGCGAGTGTGACGGAGCTCATGCAGCTGCTCACCCCGGCCGGCCACCGGATCACCACCGCGTCCACGACGACGGCAGCCGGGCCCGATGCGCCGGGGCCCGATCCCTCCAGAGCCCGCGCCGGCGGGGCGGGCGCCGCGGGAGCGGACCCGCCCCGGACAGCCGTCGATCTGGCCGCCCAGATCGCCGATCTGACCGACGACGATCTGTATGGGCTGTATCGGGACATGGTGTTCATCCGCCGGTTCGACGAAGAGGCGACCAGCCTGCAGCGCCAGGGCGAGCTGGGGCTGTGGGCAAGCCTGCGGGGCCAGGAGGCGGCCCAAGTCGGATCCGGCCGGGCGCTGAGGCCTGGCGACATGGCGTTCCCGTCGTACCGGGAACACGGGGTGGCCTGGTGCCGGGGAGTCAGGCCGAGGGAAATCCTGGCGATCTATCGCGGCACGACGCTCGGTGGCTGGGATCCGGACACTCACGGATGCGCCCTCTACTCGATCGTCGTGGGCTCGCAGGCGCTGCACGCCACCGGCTACGCGATGGGAATCGCCCGGGACGGCACCGACGACGCGGCCATTGCGTACTTCGGTGACGGGGCGTCGAGCGAGGGCGACGTCAGCGAGGCGTTCGGATGGGCGAGCGTGTTCGCGCCTCCGCTGGTGTTCTTCTGCCAGAACAACCAGTGGGCCATCTCAGCGCCCGCTCGGCGCCAGAGCCGAATCGAGATCGTCCACCGGGCCGCCGGCTTCGGCTTCCCGGGCGTGCGGGTGGACGGCAACGACGTGCTGGCGTGTCTCGCGGTGACCCGGTGGGCCCTGGCGACCGCGCGTGCCGGGCGTGGCCCGGTGCTGGTGGAGGCCGTGACCTACCGGATGAATCCGCACACCACGGCAGACGATCCCAGCCGCTACCGTCCGGAGAGTGAACTGGGCATGTGGCGTCGGCGTGATCCGTTGGACCGGATGCGCGCCCACCTGACAGCGCGGGGCCTGCTCACCGAGGAGAGTCTGCGGCAGCTGGCCATCGAGGCGGACGCCTTCGCGCACGAGCTGCGCGCGCAGTGCGTCGCGCTGCCGGATCCGATCCCGACCAGCCTGTTCGATCATGTGCAGGTGGCTGAGAATGAACTCGTGACGGCCCAGCGATCGGCGTTGGCGGCCATGTTCGACGTGGAGGGGCCCGGCGTGGAGGACGAGATGGGCGTACTCGAGGGGAACCGGTGACCAGCGGGGCTGTCGTTGCCGGGGAGCAACGCTCCGACGAGGTCGGTGAACGGGTCGCCCGCGCCCCGGTCACCATGGCCAAGGCGTTGAGCCTCGGGCTGCGTTCGGCGATGGCCACCGATCCCAAGGTTCTGATCATGGGGGAGGACGTCGGCAAGCTCGGCGGGGTCTTCCGGGTGACCGACGGGCTGCAACAGGAATTCGGCGAGGCCAGGGTCATCGACACCCCGCTGGCCGAGTCGGCGATCGTCGGCACGGCGATCGGGCTGGCCATGCGCGGTTACCGGCCGGTCTGTGAGATCCAGTTCGATGGGTTCGTCTACCCCGCGTTCGACCAGATCGTCAGCCAACTCGCGAAGCTGCACTACCGGTCGGCCGGCCGGATCCGGCTGCCGGTAACGATCCGCATCCCCTTCGGCGGCGGGATCGGCGCCGTCGAGCATCACAGTGAGTCGCCGGAGGCGTACTTCTGCCACACTGCCGGCCTGAAGGTTGTCGCCTGCTCGAACCCGGTCGACGCCCATCACATGATCCAGCAGGCCATCCGGTCCGACGATCCGGTGATCTTCCTCGAACCGAAACGGCGGTACTGGGAGAAGGGCGTGGTCGACCCGCGCCCCCTCGCCGAACTGCCCGCGGACGAGCTCACCCAACTGCACGCCAGCCGGGTCGTGCGCACCGGCACGGACGCGACCCTCGTCGGCTATGGTCCCACCGTGCGGACCTGCCTCGACGCCGCCGAGATCAGCGCGGCGGACGACAGCCGGTCGCTGGAGGTCATCGACCTGCGGACGCTCTCGCCCCTGGACCTGGAACCCGTGCTCGACTCGGTACGCCGGACCGGCCGGCTGGTCGTGGTCCACGAGGCACCGTCCAACGTCTCGGTGTCGGCCGAGGTCGCCGCACGAGTGGCGGAGCAGGCGTTTTACTCCCTGGAGGCGCCGGTCCTGCGGGTCACCGGTTTCGACACCCCGTATCCCCCGGCCCGCCTCGAAGACCACTACCTCCCCGACGTCGACCGCATCCTCGACGCCGTGGACCGTTCCTTCGCGTACTGAGCATCCTGAGAAGCATGAGGACCGACCAACCGGCTATCTGACTGGGGTTACCGTGACGCAGCGACAGTTCCGGCTCCCTGACCTCGGCGAAGGTCTGACCGAGGCGGACATCGTCCGGTGGCTTGCCCAGGTCGGGGATACCGTCACGGTGAACCAGCCCCTCGTCGAGGTCGAGACCGCGAAGGCGGTCGTCGAGGTCCCCAGCCCGTTCGCCGGGATCCTGGCCGAGATCCACGGCGCCGAGGGAACAACCCTCGCGGTCGGCGCACCCCTGCTGACCATCCAGACCGCCGACGCCGAACCCGACGGGACGGGTGGGAACAGGACGGGTGAGAACAGCCTGCCGACATCCCGGGACGCTGGCAGCATCGAGCGCACCCCAGTCCTCGTGGGTTATGGGCCGAGGACGGCCGAGAGCCGCCGGCGCCGCCCTCGACGACCACCTATGCCAGCCGGTCCGGGGCACACAGCTGGTCCGGGGCTCGCCAAACCGCCGGTCCGCAAGCTCGCCCGTGACCTCGGCGTCGACCTCGCCTCCCTCGCCGGCACCGGCCCGGACGGCACGATCAGCCGGGCCGACGTCGAGGCCGCAGTGCGTGCCACCGCCCGTACCGCGCCCCTCGCGGCGCCACCCACGCGCGATGCCCCGCCGATCGGCGTCGTCCCCGCCGGGGCCACCTTCTCCACCGAGACGCGTACCTGGCACGTGCCTGTCACCGGCATCCGGCGATCGATGGCGCAGGCGATGGTCACCAGCGTCTCGGCCGCCCCGCACGTCACCGAGTTCCTCACCGTCGACGCGACGGCGACGATGACCGCCCGGGACCGGATCGCGGCGCTGCCGGAGTTCACCGGGATCAAGATCACCCCATTGCTGTTCGTCGCCAGAGCCCTGCTCATCGCCGTTCGCCGACACCCGATGATCAACTCATCCTGGGTCGAGGACGCGGGCGGTGGCCGGCCGGAGAACGGTGGCCGGCCGGGGAACAGTGGCCGGCCGGGGAACGGTGGCCGGCCGGAGATACATGTGTACGACCGGGTGAACCTCGGCATCGCCGTGGCGGGCCCGCGTGGGCTCGTCGTGCCCACCATCCCGGACGCCGGCCGGCTCGACGTCGTCGGGCTGGCTCACGCCCTGGCCGGCCTCACCACCGCGGCGAGGGCGGACCGGCTCAGCCCCGCGGATCTGCGCGGCGGCACGATCACCATCACCAACGTCGGCGTCCTCGGCGTGGACATCGGCACCCCGATCCTGAACCCGGGCGAAGCGGCGATCCTCGCCCTGGGCTCGATCCGACCGATGCCCTGGGTGCACGAGGGTCAGCTCACCGTGCGTACGGTGGTACAGCTGGCGCTCTCGTTCGACCATCGCATCGTCGACGGCGCGCTGGGCTCCGCGGTCCTCGCCGACGTGGGTGCCGTCCTCACTGATCCCACGGTGGCACTCGCCTGGTCCTGATCGGCTCATCGGATCCACCAGTTGACCACAAACGGGCACACTGCACGCAAGAGGGGCACACAACAGCCCAGATTCCGCTCCCTGGTACGGTTGCGCCTCTGACCGGCTTCCGGCACAAAGAGGTGGAACCATGACGCGAGTGGAGGCACTGCAGGCCGCGGACGAGTTCGTCGCCAAGGTTCTGACCTCCGCCAACTCCAGCGGCCGGTTCACCGGCACGCTCAACCTGGCTGAGCGGGTCGACCTCACCCTACGAGTGGCTCGGTTCCTACTCGAGGGTCAGTCCTCCTCGGACGCCGACGACATCCTCAAGCGGGACATGCGCAACGAGCTCGATCAGGCGTTCCCGCCGCTACGCACCTCCTGAACCGACCATCCCGGCTCGACCCCGCGGACGAGCGCCCGGTCCGGTTCCCTGGTCCGTCCCCACGGACCGCCCTGGGAACCGGACCGGGCGGTGGGCAGCCGGACCGGTGAAGGAGCACGGTTCAGTGAGGCGACACGGGGTGGTCCCCTTCGACGTGCACGTGGATGGCCGGCTGCCCGTCACCGGAGGTCGCCGCCGGGTGGCGTGAGGGGTTCAGCCGACGATCCTCCTCGGGGGCCAGTCCCAGCTCGCGCCGGTGCGGGGCCTCGAACGGGGCGGACGGGTCGACGATGATGCCGTCATCGAGCGGCATGAGCGCGGGCACGCCGTTCTCGACCGACTCTTCGACGATCTTTCTGCGCCACTGGTCGCGGTACAGGGTGAGGCCGAGCCCAATGGCGCTGACGCACATCAGGATGATGCCCACGGCCGTGATGTCGAGCCCGGACGGTTCGGAGCGGACCGCGAAGGCGAGGATGGCGCCGAGGGCCAAGAGTAAAAGACTCAACGGGATTCCCATACCGGTCCATATACCCTGCCGCGACAAGAACGCAACCCCGCCCCGGCAACATCAGAACGCCTCCTCCGGCAGTTCCATAAGCCCGAGGCCGGTGGACTCCAGCGCTACCCGGCGCGCCGTCAACTCCGGTAGCACATTGGCCGCGAACCAGCGCGCGGCGGCCACCTTGCCCTGGTAAAAGGCGGCGTCCCGAGCGGACCGGGCCCCGGCGGATGCCGGAGAATCCTGGGTTCGCAGGGCTACCTCGGCGCCGCGCAGGAGCAGCCATCCGATGATCAGGTCGCCGAGGCTCATCAGCAGCCTCGTCGTATTCAGGCCGACCTTGTAGATCGCGGCGGCATCCTCGGCGGCGCCGGTGAGGAACCCGACCAGCGAATTCACCATGCTCTGGACGTCATCGAGAGCCACCCCCAACGCCTCCCGCTCCGCCCGCAGCGCGCCGTTGCCGGCCTCCCCCTTCACGAACGTCTGGATCTCGCCCAGTACGGAGGTCAGCGCCTGCCCCTGGTCCCGGACGATCTTCCGGAAAAACAAGTCCTGGCCCTGGATCGACGTGGTGCCCTCGTAGAGAGTGTCGATCTTGGCATCGCGGATGTACTGCTCGATCGGATAGTCCTGCAGGTACCCGGAACCACCGAGGATCTGCAGTGACGAGGCGAGCAGCTCGTAGGACCGTTCGGAGCCGACCCCCTTGACGATCGGGAGCAGCAGGTCGTTGATGCGTTCGGCGAGCTCGTCGGCCTCCCCCCGCTCGCCGGCCAGCGCAACCCGGTCCTGGAACGTCGCGGTGTAGAGCATCAGCGAACGCATGCCCTCCGCATACACCTTCTGCATCATCAGCATCCGGCGGACATCCGGGTGGTGGATGATCGTGACACGCGGTGCCGTCTTGTCCGACGCGCGGGCCAGGTCCGCACCCTGGACGCGGGTGCGGGCGAACTCGAGCGCGTTGAGATATCCGGTGGACAGCGTGGCGATGGCCTTGCTGCCCACCATCATCCGGGCGTACTCGATCACCTGGAACATCTGGGCGATGCCCTCGTGGACGTCACCGACCAGCCAGCCGACCGCCGGCGCCCGCTCACCGAACCGCAGCTCGCAGGTGGCGGAGACCTTCAGGCCCATCTTTTTCTCGATGTTCGTCACGTAGACGCCGTTGCGGGCGCCGGGCGCGCCGGTCCGCGGATCGGGCATGAACTTCGGCACCACGAACATCGACAGACCCTTGGTCCCCGGGCCGTGCCCCTCCGGCCGGGCGAGCACGAGATGGATGATGTTCTCCGGGACATCCCAGTCCCCATTGGTGATGAACCGCTTCACGCCCTCGATGTGCCAGGTGCCGTCGGGCTGCTCGATCGCCCTGGTACGACCGGCCCCGACGTCGGAACCCGCGTCCGGCTCGGTGAGCACCATCGTCGCGCCCCAGTGCCGTTCAATGGCGAACTCGGCGAGCTGGCGCTGCCATTCGTTGCCGAGCCGGTGCAGGATCGCTGCGAACGTCGGGCCGGCCATGTACATGAAGATGGCCGGGTTCGCTCCGAGCAGCAGCTCCGAGGCCGCCCACGCGACGGTCGGGGACGCACCCAGTCCGCCCAGGTGCGGCGGAAGGTAGAGCCGCCACCACTCACCGTCCAGAACGGCCTGGTAGGACTTCTTGAACGACTCCGGCAGGGTCACCGATCCGGTCGCCGGATCCAGGGTCGGCGGATGACGGTCGGCGTCGGTGAAGGACTCGGCAACGGGTCCGGAGGCGAGGTGGTCGAGCTCGGCCAGCACCTCGCGCGCGGTCTCGGCGTCCATCTCCCCGAAGGGACCGGTGCCGAGCGTGCGATCGATCCCGAACACCTCGAACAGGTTGAACTCGATGTCTCGCAGATTGCTCCGGTAGTGGCCCATCAACGGCTCCTTCCCGGGACCGCCGGACATCGTGATCAGCCGATGCCGGCTAGCTACTCGTGAGTACGTTGTTCCCATGCTACTCACGAGTAACCCGTTGACAAGAGCGGCGGCTGGGAAGAAGTCGTCGCGATCCAACTTTTCTCCGACAAACGGGGAAGACCCGAGGCCGGGCACGTCTACTCTTGCCACTCATGCGCGACCCGGCCACCCAGGAGGTACGGCTCGCGGTCGTCATGACCGGTGGCGCGAGCCTCGCCGTCTGGATGGGCGGGGTCGCCACCGAGATCAACCTTGCGACCAGCCCGGACCGTGACCGGGCCGACGAAGCGGACGCTGCCGTCGCCGCCCGTTACGCCCGGCTGGCAGCCATCCTCGACGTCGAGGTCAGTGTGGACGTACTCGCCGGCACCTCGGCCGGTGGCATCAACGCCGCCATGCTGGGCTACGCGAACACCCACCACGCCGATCTCACCCCGCTGCGGGACCTGTGGCTGTCCCTCGGCTCGCTTGACGCGCTCATGCGCACCCCCCACGAAAAGACGTATCCCTCGCTACTGCGCGGGGACACCGCCGTGCTGCCCGCGCTGCACACCGCCCTGGCAGCGGTGGGGGAGACGGCCCGCCCCAACCGGGCCGGCGCGGACCGCCCGACATCGGTCTTCATCACCACGACGATCCTGCGCGGCGAGGTCGCCGAGCACGCCGACTCACTCGGCGGCACCATGCGCGACGTTGACCACCGGGGCCTGTTCGCCTTCGGCACGCAGGACCTGACCGACCCTGGCGCGGTCCCCCGTCTCGCCCTGGCCGCACGGGCCAGTTCCGCCTTTCCGGGCGCCTTCGAGCCGGCCTACGTGCCGGTGGGGCACGCCGTCGATGCCGCGCACCCGGACATGGCCCGCTACGTCAACGCCTCCCGCGGATTCCACGCCTCGGACGGCGGGATTCTGGTCAACCGCCCGATCGGACCGGCGCTGGCGGCCATCTTCGACCGGCCCGCCGAGCGCCAGGTCCGTCGCGTGCTCACCTACGTCGTGCCCTCGCCGCGGATGCCGGTACCGATGACGGATCCGGCGGCATCGATGAATCCGGTGGCACCGACCAGGACGCCCACACGGTCCATGCCACCCGTGCCGCCCAC
>NZ_CDWWEW010000075.1:0-16344 GCF_977966315.1 Frankia sp. CeRuru1 | reverse complement strand
ACTGCATACCCAAATGAGGCACTCTGAGTCCGTTGCCGCTCAGGCCGGCTCCGTCACCACCAAGCCCGACGGACGACCGCGAGCAGCTGACGTTGGACTCCCGCCGCCCATAGCGCGGCGTTCGATGAGTGACGTGGGGTAGGGGCGTGGCCGAGATGAGACTGATCCGCCTCGAGGCGATGTCGGCGTGGGCTGAGGTCAGCGCAAGGCGCGGCTCGCCAGGGCCTTCGGGAGCGGGAGGCGCGGCAGCTCTGTGCCCGATTCGCGGGACGCTCGAGGAGGTTGCGGTCTACGTGGCTGGGTTGGGTATCACCACCATCCTGATGGCGGCTCGCGGGGAGGTCGCTCGTGGGTGACCGGGGCGGCAGGACGCAGGGCGGAGATGACTGTGCTGGTGGCGGGCGCTTTGCGGTGTTCGGGAACGCCAACCTGGAAGTGACCGTCCAGGTGGGCGGCTTCCCGATCACATATGCGGCGAACCGGACTGTGCAGGGCGGGATTCATCCCGGTGTGTCGGGCACCGCCTACAACATCGGCACGGCCCTTGCCGTGCTCGACAACGATGTGACTCTGTGTGTCACGCTCGGACGCGACCCGATAGGTGACCTTGTCGCCGAGCAGCTTGCCGCGCACCGCCGCGTGCACGTCGTTCCGGCATCTGTCGAGCAGCAGCCCGTCACGGTGGTCTTGCTCAGTGACGAGGGTCGGCGGCTCATCCTCAACGACTATCGAGGCGCGTCCGGCTACCGCCACGACCCGCGGGCCGCCGCGGAGATCATGCGGGGCTGCGAGGTGGTCGTTCTCCCGGTCGGCGGGGCGAACACCGACCTGCCGGCCGTCGCGGCCACGTCGGGCGCGTTGGTTGCCTGTGATGTGCATGCCATCGCCGGTCTGGACGGACCCGAACGGCTCTTCTGCGAGGCCGCCGACGTGCTCTTCCTGAGCCGCGAGCGGCTGCCTGCGGCGACGGAGGACTTCCTGGCGGAGCTGATGCGCCGCTGTTCGCGCTGCCAGATCGCGGTCATCGGCTGTGGGGCGGACGGCGCGATGCTCGCCCTGCGAGGACAACCCGGGGTGCGGCATGTCCGAGCGGTCCCGGTCGAACGGGTGGTCAGCACGGTAGGCGCCGGCGACGCGCTGTTCGCCGCGTTCCTCGACGGCCACCTCCGTCAGATGCCGGCACCGGCCGCGTTGGAACGTGCGATGCACTTCGCCGCGGCAACTCTTACCCACCCGGGCGGAGCGGGCGCGTTCCTGACCGCCGCGCAGTTGCACGACCGCTTCCCGACCGGTGGCGGGACTGTATGAGCGGGATACCGGGGACTCCTGCCACGGCGCTGTTGGTGAGTGGCCCGACGGCGGCCGGGAAGAGCGCGGCCCTGACGGAGCTGCGGTTCCTCGCGCCGCGTGACCGGCCGTTGGGGATCGTCGAACGGGATGTGTTAGCCGAAATGGGCGGCCGGCAGGTCGTGGCTCCCGGAACCGCGGCGCAGGCCGCCAACTGGGACCGGTCGCTGCGGCAGATCCTCGTGCTGGCCCGCGACTTCTTGGAGGACGGGTGCGACGTCGCCGTCGGGTCGCACCTGACCAGGTGGGAGCTGGAGTGGCTACAAAACCACCTCTACCACCACCGGACGGTCCCTGTCGTTCTCCTGCCGCCGTGGGACGTGCTCCGCGCCCGGCGGGAGCGGCGTATCGCCGAGCATCCAGGTGATCCGAGGGCGACGGACGAGCTGGCCCTGTTCGGTTGGGATGCTCACCGCAAGCTCTACGACCAGCAGAACGAGATGGCGCGCGCCGGGTTGTTTGCGCACACGATCGACAACTCCCGTCTGACGCCGTCGCACGTCGCGCACACGCTGCTGGCGATTCTCGCCGAGCCGCATGCGCGGCGCCCGGCCGAGGCGGCACCAGAAGGCCGGCTCCACCAATCCGCACGCTGACCCGAGTCCTTTGAGGAGGAACGTGACGATGTCCTCACCCCGGATCGTCATGACACTGTGCGTCCGGAACGAGGGCGACATCATCCGGACGTTCCTCGACTTTCACTTCGCTCAAGGTGTCGACCACATCGTGGTCCGAGACTGCGGATCATCCGACCTCACACTGCCGATCCTGCGCGAGTACGCGGCTACTGGCCGGCTAACGCTCACCGAGGCGCCGGGTGGGGGGTTCAACCAAGGGCCGTGGGTCACGGAGATGGCCCGGCACGCCTTCTCCCTGGGCGCCGATTTTGTCCTGCACGCGGACGCTGATGAGTTCTGGTGGCCGCACCACGACAACCTTCCCGCCGTTTTCCGGTCCCTGCCGGACGATGTCGTCGCGGTCGCGGTCGATCGGACCAACTTCCTGCCTGCATCCGGGCCTGGCAGCTTCTGGGAGCGGATGACCCGACGGGATCTGCGGCGGGTCAACAGCGCGGGCGCCCCGCTACGCCCGAAGCTGTGTCACCGGGCGTCGATGGAGGTGGTCGTCGACCACGGCGCCCTGGCCGTGTCCGGGCCGGGCATGTCGGAGGTCTACCGCCATCCCCATCTGGAGATCCTGCACTTCCCGGTCAGGTCCGTCGCTCAGCTGGCGAGGAAGGTGACCGACGGCGTGCGGGCGTTGGACGCCACCCCTGGCCTGCCCGAGGACGTCGGCTACACCTGGCGGAGGCTGGCGACACTCGCCGAGGCCGGCACCCTGCCCGACTGGGTCCGGCAGGAAGAAGGGCCGACGGCCGGCGCGGGACCGTCACCGCAGACGCGGTTCCAGGTCGCCGACCACCGGTTACAGCGTTTCCTCGCCGACCTGCGCGACCGTGCGGCGCTCGGCCGCCCCGAGGTCGCCGTCATCATCCCCGTGTACGGCCAGCATCACCTCACCCGCGACGTCATCGCTGACCTTCGCCGCGACGGCTACCCGCACGCGCTGTACGTGGTCGACAACGGGGGCGACTATGAGCCGGTCGCCGACGAGGTCGTGCACCGGCCCGGCGACAATCTGCACTGGGCAGGTGGATGCAATGCGGGCCTCCTGATCGCCCAGGAACAAGGTCACAGCGCCTACATCCTTTTGAACAATGACACCCGTCTGTCCCCGGCGTTTCTCCACGGGCTCGTCGAAGCGTGGAAGCGCGACGACGCCGGACTCGTCGGACCGGTCTATGACCGGAACTGGCCGCAGCAACGCCTCGACTATCAGGGGCCCGCGGCCGAGTACAGGCCGGTTGCCCGCGACCGGACCGTGCCGTTCCTCGATGGAACCTGCCTGCTGATCCCGCACACCACGCTGCGCCGCGTCGGGTTCATCGACGAGCACACCTGGCCCAGGTACGGGTGGGGCTGCGACAAGGACTACGCGCTGCGGGTACGCCACAGCGGCGGCACCGTCGTCGTGACCGAGCGGTCCTTCCTCAACCACCTCGGTCGGCGGACCGCCTCAGTGCAGCCGGGATACGACGAGGCCGAGGCAGAGGCGGAGAACAACACCGGCATGGCCGCCAAATGGGGAGCCGTCTGGCAGGACGTTCTCTACGGAACGTTCCCGACTCCGCGAGCCGGACTTGCCCAACTCCGCCTTGCGGGTCGGCATGCAGCGCCCGAAGCCTTTCCCGTGAGCCAAGCAATCCGGACCGGGTCCTACTGCTGCCACGGAGCCCAGCGGTGAACCCGACCACGCCGCAGGCAACGGAGCACGCTGCCCGGTCAGCGATGGATCTGCTTCGCCACGCCGAGGAGGCGGTGTCCGCCGCCGTCGAACAGTCCTGGCCGCGCCGGCAAGCCGTAGTCGGACCCGCCAGCACCGGCGGGAACAATGTGGTCTTCCGGGTCGAGGTCGATGACCAGGTGGTGTGTGCGACGTACAGCCTGCTGGGCGTGCCGCTCACATCGCTGATCGGAGGCGCACAACACGAGCTGTCGGGCGTGCTGGCGCAGCAACAGGCGTACGTCGCGGAGGCGGACGGCGCGCTGGCCCGGGAAGCGGAGCAGCTGGGGCTGCTGTCCATCTACACCCGGATGCGGGTCTGTGAGCCGATCGGGATGCGCGAAGGCGTCCTGCTCACCAGGTGGGTCGACGGGCCCAGTGTGGCCGAGCAGGTGCTCGCCGAGCCGACCGCGACCGCCGAGCTGCTCTCGGAGGTGTTCGCCGACCTGCGCGATCTGTACGCCAGCCCAGCGGTACCGCTGCGGCACGCCCCGCGCCGAACGGCGGCGGGCGGCCTGCCGCCGCCGGTGGCCAAAGCGCTGGCCGCTGGGCCGGACCGCTGGCTCGGCGGGACCGGCGCCGCCGGCTGGCTGCACGCCGATGAGGCGGCCGAGGTGCGGGCGCTTGGCCTGCGGGTCGTGGCTCGCCTGGGCCGGCTCGGTCACCGACTCGATCGGGACGTCCTGACCCGGTCAGGCGTCTGTTTCGGCGGCCTGACCCCGCAACACGTGATCTATCCGGCGTCGGCGACGCGACCTGTGCTGGTCTCCCCGTCGCTCGGAGCCGGCGGCGAGATCGTCGATGTCGGCACGCTGCTGGGGCGGCTGCACCTCCTCCTGGCTGGAACGCAGGTATCCGCCGATGTCACCGTCGACGTGCTCACCGGAGTCGAAACATGGCTACGCGGCCGACTCGACGCCGCCGGGCCAGGGCGGGGATGGTTGTCCGCCGTGCTGACCATGTGGGCAGCGGAGGTGATTCATCAGCTCGGCGAGGTGCTGTCCGTCCCGCCAGGAGCGCTGCCCCTGCCGGCTGTCACGGTTGACGCCGCCCACCGCGCCGGCGAGCTACTCGCCGTGATCGACACCTACACCGGCGTCCTCCTCACCCGCGGCGCCGACCCGGCGTTAACCGCGGCCCTCGCCGCCATGGCGTCCACCAATGGCGGCGTCGCGCCCGCACCGGCCGGTCCGCGGACCCGTGCCGGGCCCGCAGCGGACAGCGACGGAGTCGGCTGACACCCGCCCCGGCCCGATCGCACCGGCACCGCTGGTCTCGCCGCCGCGCGGATCGCCGACACACGTCCCACCATCTGGAGGAAAGGAACGCCGCCGATGAGCCCACACCCGCACCACGTGTTCGACGCCAGGCACACGCTGCTCGGCAGTTTTGAGGAGGCCGACGCGGCACACAGCTTCGGTCACGACGCCAGCCGGCAAGCGGACGTTCGGCTTCCGGTGGAGGTCGCCGACCTGGCGGCGCGGACGAGCCGGATGATCTGGCCGGATCGCTGCGAAGCTGTCCGGTGGATGGCCCTGGCCCGGTCCGCGCCCTGCGCTGCCGTCGAGGCCGATCCGCGTCGCGTCGTCGGTGCCGGGGGTGTGGGCACCAGGCGGGCTGTCCGGTGACCGCAGCTGCGGCTGCGAACGGCGGGACCGCCCTCGCGGCAGGCGACTACTTCCCACCGGCGGTACGGCAGATGATCGCGACAGCAGTCGTCACGATCGACTCCCATCTCAACGACGACGGCCGGTGCATCAGCTGCGACGAGCCTTGGCCGTGCACCCCCGCCCTTCTTGCGGAGCACAACCTTGCGACGCTGTAGGTGTCCGGGTAGCCGACGAGCCGGCATACCGTGGATCGCACCGTGTACCGGCGCAATGGTCCTGGCTCCGTATCCCGTCAGGAGTTTCGCATGGCCGCCATTGGCACCATGACCGGGTCGGCAGAGGCCGAGCACACGCCGGGACAATCATGGGATCGGGTGAGCGTGCGGCATTTCGCCGCCGAGGCAGCATCGGTAGGTACGGCGCGGCGTCATGCCACCGACCGTGTCCGAAACTGGGGCCTCATGTCGTTGGCGGATACGGCTGCCCTGCTGGTTTCCGAACTCGCCACCAACGCCTTGCATGCGTCGAAGCCGGGCGGCGAACCCTCGGCCGGCAACAAGTCATCCGACCAGCCGAGACGATTCGCTCTGCGACTTACCTGCACCGACATGAACCTTGTGATCGAGATGTGGGATGGCAGCGACAGGCCGCCGGTTCTGACCCGCCAGAACTACGCGGCGGAACACGGTCGCGGTCTTGTTCTTGTGGAGACGCTCAGCCGCGGGTGGGGGTATTACCGGCCGCGTACCGGAGGGAAAGTGGTATGGTGCGCCCTCACTCTTACGGAATCGCCGTTTCTCGCCGTCATCGCGTCGCCGCCGCTGCCACGCCGAAGTCCCGAGGAGGAACTTCCCGCACCGAGCCGTCCCGTAGAGATGACGGAGGACATCGCGTTGTTGCGACGCGTTCTTGACCGCCTCCGGGCATTGGACAACTGGCACATGCCCACGGAACCTGTCCGACCGAAAGCTGACGGCCTGTAGGCCCCCCATGGAACTGTTGGCCGAGCCGCTTATTGATGCGGCAAGGCGGCACATGGGCGAATATGTCACCTTTCACCTGAGCCTGTAGGAGACGGGATCGAGAAGAAGGGAACCGGATATGCCGCGGCGACTGGTCGGTCGCAAGCCCTGTCCTGCGTGGTGTGAGGGACCGGATGGACATCTCAAGCCCGATGTCGGCGGTCCCGGCGATTACCACGTGGCCACGATAGCCTCCATCGTCCTACCCGACATTCCCGGAGTTCGGGGGACGTCAGACTCCGCCCTGGAGGTCCGGGTCGAGCAGTACGTAACCACCACCGAGACCTACGAACCGCTGGTAACCATCGACCTCGGCCATTCCGGTGAACTCAGCGGCAACGAGGGCCTGACACCGCGGGAGGCGCGCGAACTCGCCGAAGCCTTGCAACACGCCGCTGACGTCGCCGAGACACCGACCACCCGGTAGCCCGTCTCGTTAGGCAGCGTCCCCAGAACCATCAGCGATCGGCTTTACAGGCCGGCGGGACTGGTCGCAGATCCGCTTGCTCGCGACGCGGTGATTGCCTGTTTCCCCCGCACGATGCGACGGCCCACCGGTTCGCGTATGGGTGCTCCTGGACACGACGGCCGCGTACGTTCGCGCAGCGCGGACACCGCTGGCGATGCCCCAGCGTCCCTTGCGCCCACCCTGATGTTGATCTAGTGGCTATGCCAGCGCCAGCGCTGGCATAGCCCTTCAGTGCCATCCGATGCCATGCTGGTAGTCCGAAGCTACTAGGCGAAGTCTAGGCCGATCGAGTCAACTTGCGCTGGATGGTCGGTTGCACTCCGAAGTTGGACCGCGCGAGCTCGTTCCGGGTTGCCTTGGAAGGGGTGTTATGGAAGGGCTCGCTCGGTAGGCGGTTCGGTTCTGTCGCCTGCCCTGGGACAACGCGAGGTGGGCATCGTGGCCGTAGGAGCATGGAGGACACGCCAGCACCGGCCCGCGTCCCCGATCAGAGCCAGCGCGATCTCCTGCGCGCTCGTGTGCGGTGTGCTCGTCGCGGCATGTAGTTCCAGCGGTAGCGCCGCACCCAGGCCGAGCGCGACGGGCTTGGCCTCGTCGCCCACCCCCGGATCGAGTGCGTCTGCCTCGCCGGCCTCGGCCGTCGATCTGGCGAAACAGCAGGCATCCGCGGCGTACGTCGGGATGTGGAAAGCGATGGCGCAGGCCAGCCACACCTCGGACTGGCGAGCCCCCTACTTGTCTCGTTACGCCTCCGGCTCCGCTCTTCAGGTGATCACCGGCGCACTCTATGCCGATCATCTCAACGGTGTTGTGTCGAAAGGTGAGCCGGTCGACGCACCGCGGGTGACCTCGGTTAGTCCGCCGAATACTCCAACCACAGTGATGATTTCTGACTGTGGCGACGACTCAGGGTGGCTGAAGTATCGAACCGATGGCTCGCTGCTCGATGAAACGCCTGGCGGACGACGGTCGATTACGGCTGAGGTGAGGAAGCACACCGACGGTCTGTGGCGCGTCACTCGGTTCGCGGTCGAGGGAGTCGGATCATGCTGAGACGGCTGATCGTGACCGTCGGCCTCACAGCCGGGCTAATTGCCGCCATGGGTGCTGCGCCGGCTCTTGCGGGCGGCGGGTGGACATACACGGACTGCACCCAGAACCCTCATCCGGGATGCGAACTCGGCGCCGGTCGGACCGGACAAACTCCCGCGGCCGGCCCGAGCCAGGGCCCGGCCTCCGGCGGGAGCACACCACGCCCGCAAGGCGGTCAGGGCTCGCAGGAACCCCCGGGCGACACCGAAGTTGGGAATTCCGACCTGGCGAAGTGTTCGTACATGCGTAGTGACTATCAGCCGCCGACGCCCGGGGCGGTCCAGCCGGTCGTTTATCGGCAGCCGTCGGCGGAGCGCGGGATGGTTGTTGTGACGGCCGTGTACCGCCCGGCTACGGCCGCTGCGGCTGTTGAGCCGATCGCCGCGGTTGAACCTGCCGCCAACGCGCCAGGGCAGGGTCCGGGCGCTTGGTATGTGTTCACCTGCACGACGAACGGTATCCGTGACGCGCTGTACCGGCCGCCGGTGTGGATTCCGGATGCTCAGGCCGGGCCGGCGGCCGCGGCGCCGGACCCGGCGGCGTTGGCGGCGCAGGCCCGTAACCAGCTTAGGTTGGCCGGACCGAAGATTGAGATGAATCCGGTGGGTGACCAGTTGGTACGCCTCCCCTCGTGGATTTGGCTTGATCAAAACGGCTGGAATCCGGTGTCGGCGACGGCCGCGGCCGGTGGGGTCGCCGTGACCGCGGTGGCGACGCCTAAGCAGGTGACGTGGACTATGGGAGACGGTGGCACGGTGGTGTGTAACGGGCCGGGCACACCGTTTCCCGCGAATGGTGACCCGAAGGCCGGGTCGCCGGATTGTGGTTATACCTATCGGGCGCCGTCGACCAGCGGTCCCGGTGGACGGTACACGGTGACCGCGACGGTCCGCTGGGATGTGACGTGGGCGGGTGCCGGTGCGGGTGGTGCGTTTCCTGGTTTGACCACGACGTCGGTGGCGCAGATCCGCGTCATCACCATTCCGGCGTTGACGACGGGTGGCCACTGATGGACCTGATCGGTATCACTACCGGTGGCTTTACTACCGGTGTCCGGACGCGGTCGGGAGGTGGTGCGCCGTGGTGACATCGCCTTCGACGCGCCGGGGTGGGCCGGGCAGGAACGGTGCGCGGCCGGACCGCGACGGTCCGCCGGCGCCGCGGTTGACGGGTCAGCCCCGGCGCCGGCGGGTGCCGTACCTGCTGGCCGGGGTGGTGCTGGTGGTGACCTGTGCGGTGGCCGGGTTGCTGGTGGGCGTGCGGGTGGGTGGTCGGACGCCCGTTCTGGTGCTGGCCCGACCGGTGACCGTCGGGCAGATCCTGTCGGCGGCGGACCTGCGGCAGGTGCGGATCTCCACCGAGTCCGCGTTGGAGACCGTCCCGGCGGGCTCCCAAAGCCAGGTGGTCAACCATCCGGTTGCGTACAGCCTGCCGGCCGGCACGGTGCTGACCCGCTCGGAGATCGGGGCGGCGCAGGTGCCACCGCCCGGGGTGGGGATCGCGGCCGTGGCTTTGAAAGCGGGACAGTTCCCGACCGGGCTGGCCGCGGGGAACCGGGTCGCGGTGGTCGTGTCGGCGAGCAGCGGCCCGACGGCCACCGACTCCGGTGGGACACCGACGGCGACGTCGCAATGGGACGCCACCGTCGTGAGCGTGGCACCGCGGGACAACGACCAGACGACGGTGGTGTCGTTGCAGATGGCCGAGGCGGACGCCCGCGCGTTGCAGGCGGCCCCGGCCGGTCAGGTCGGGATCGTCACGGTGAGCGGCCGGTGATGCCCGGATGCTGATCGCGATCGGGTCACTCAAAGGCAGCCCTGGGGCCACCACGCTGGCGCTGGCGTTGGCGGACCGCTGGCCCGCCGACGTCGACCCGCTGATGGTGGAGGCGGACCCGGCGGGCGGGGATCTGGTCGCCCGGTTCGGCCTGGCGCCGACGCGGGGGCTGGTCAGCGTGGCCGCCGCCGCGCGCCGCACGGCCAGCGCCGATCTGCTGTGGGACCACACGCAGGAGCTGCCGGGCGGACTGCGGGCGGTGGCGGCGCCGGCCGGCGCGGAGCAGACCCGGGCCGTGCTGGGTGAGCTGGCCGGCGGCGGCTGGTCGGTCCTGCGGGCGGCGGCGAACGACCCCCACGTGACGGTGATCGTTGACTGCGGGCGGGTGGACCCTGACTCGGCGGCGTTGCCCGCGGTGCGGACCGCGGACGTGCTGCTGCTGATGGTCCGCGCCCGCGATGACGACCTGGCGCATCTAGCGGCGAAGCTGGGGGTGCTGGCCGGCTGGCGGCTACCGGCCTGGTACCTGGTCATCGCCGGCCAGCCCGGGGGCCGCGACGGCTACCGGGTCCGCGACATCGCGCGGGTGCTGGGCACCCGGGTGCTGGGCCCGGTCCCGCACGACCCGCCCGCCGCGGCGGTGCTGGAAGGTCGTCGCCACGTCCGCGGCGGGATCACCCGTTCCAAGCTGGGCCGCAGCGCCGTGGAACTGGCCAGCTATCTCGCCACCCACGTCGAGATCGCCGGCCGGGACGTACCGGCGCTCGCCGGCCCGCCCCCGGTCGGGCTAACCGGCCCGATGGCCTTCGGGCAACGCGGGACGGGGACACCATGAGCAGCCCGAGCTCGTCAGACCCCCGCCCGCTGCCAGCGGGCGGGAACGGCGCGGGCTGGCCGGCGAGTCTTGCCGCCTGGCGCGGGACGGCAGCCCCGATGCCGACGGATCTGCCCGGCCGCATCCCCGGCTCGCCCGACGAGCGGCTCCGCGGCCATCTGCGGGACGCGTTGCGCGCCCAGCTGTCCGCGCGGCTGCGCGCGGCTGAGAACGCCGGCGCGGCGGCGATGGGCGAATCGGAGCGTCAGGCGTTCGCCGAGGCGGTCCTGGGGGACGCCGCCGAGGCGCACACCAAGGCCGAGCTGGGCCGGGGGCTTTCGGTGGTGCCACCCGACGACGAGCAGCGGATCATCGGCGAGGTTCTCGCCGAGGTGTTCGGGCTGGCAGGCCTGGAACCGCTGCTCGCCGACCCGACGATTGAGAACATCAACATCACCGGGGATCGGGTGTTCATCCGCCGCGCCGACGGAGGCCGGCACCGGCTACCGGCGATCACCGGTTCGGACACCGAGCTGGTCACCCTCATCCGCGACCTGGCGGCGCATGCCGGAGTGGAGGAACGCCGCTGGGACCGGGGCAGCCCGCTGGTCAGCTTCCACCTGCCCGACGGGTCCCGGGTGTTCGCGGTGATGGCGGTCACCGCCCGCCCCAGTGTCAGCATCCGCCGCCACCGGTTCCGCCACGTCAGCCTGGGCGTGCTGCGGGCCAACGGCACGATCAACCACGGCATGGAAGCGCTGCTGGCCGCGCTGGTGAAGGCCCGCAAGAACGTCCTGGTCACCGGCGGCACGGCGATCGGGAAAACGACGCTGTTGCTGGCGTTGATCGACCAAATCCCGCCGTGGGAACGGATCGTCACCGTCGAGGACGTGTTCGAGCTCGGGCTGGACACCGACGAGGCCGCGCACCCGGACGTGGTGGCGATGCAGACCCGGGAAGCCAACACCGAAGGCGAAGGCGCGATCTCCGCCTCGGACCTGGTCCGCGCGGCGCTGCGGATGAGCCCGGACCGGGTGATCGTCGGTGAGGTCCGCGGCGCCGAGGTCATCCCGATGCTCAACGCGATGTCACAGGGCAACGACGGGTCGATGACCACCCTGCACGCCAGCCACAGCCGCGGCGCGTTCACCCGGCTCGCCAGCTACGCGGTGCAAGGACCCGAACGGCTACCGGTGGAGGCCACCAACCTGCTCATCGCCTCCGCGGTGAACGTGGTGGTGCATCTGGCCGAACCCCGCGGGGAACCCGGACAGCGGGTCGTGTCTTCCATCCGGGAAGTCGTCGACGCCGACGACCGGCAGATCATCACCAACGAGATCTACCGGCCCGGCCAGGACCGGCGTGGCATGCCCGGCGCACCGCCGACCGCCGAGCTGCTCGACGACCTGGTCGACGCCGGGCTCGACCCGGACCTGCTCGCCCGGGGGTGGTGGGCGTGACCGGCCTGTTCGGACTGCTCGGTCTCGGAGTCGGCCTGGGGATCGTGCTGATCGTGCGCGGCTGGCAGGGCGTGCCCGTCGACGCCCCCCGGCCCGCCCGCGGCTGGACGCCGCCCTGGGAATCCGACCGGCTGTTTTGGCGGTGGGTCGCCGCCGCCGCCGTGGCCGGCATCCTGGTCGGCGCGTTCACCGGGTGGATCGTCGGTGGGCTGCTGGCCGCGATGGCGGTGTGGGGCATCCCGCGCATCCTCGGCCCGGACACCGAGCATGTCCGCCAGGTCGAGCGGATGCAGGCCGTGGCGACCTGGGCGGAACAGCTACGCGACACCCTCGCCGCGGCGGCCGGGTTGGAGCAGGCGATCCTGGCGACCGCGGCCACCACCCCGACCGCGATCCGCGCCGAGATCGCCGCCCTGGCGGCGCGGATCGAACGCCGCGACCGGCTCGCCCCGGCATTGCAGGCCCTGGCCGACGACCTAGCCGACCCGGTCGCCGACCTGGTCATCGCCGCGCTCATCCTGGCGTCCGAACATCAGGCCCGGCAGCTGTCCGGCCTACTCGGGCAGCTCGCCGACACCGCCCGCGCCCAGGTCGAGATGCGCGGCCGGGTCGAGGTCGGCCGTGCCCGGATGCGGACCACGATGCGGGTCGTCGTGGCCACCTCGCTGGCCTTCGCCGGCGGGTTGATCGCGTTCAACCGCCGGTTCCTCGCCCCCTACAACAGTCCGGCCGGGCAGCTCGTGCTGCTGGCCGTCGGAGCGATCTTCATAGCCGGTTTCGTGTGGTTGAAGCGCATGTCCCGGATCGCCCAGCCGGACCGGTTCCTGCAGGTCGCCGACCTGGACCCGGCGAGCGCGCCGGCGGTGTCTACGGGAAGCAGGGAGGCGGGCCGATGATCGTGGTGATGATGCTGCTGGCCGCCGGTATCGGGGTCGGACTGTGGGCGCTGGCGGTCGGCCTGTTCCCGCCGCAGCCCGGGTTGGAGGAGCTGCTGGCCCGCCTCGGCCCGGCCCCCGCCGAACCCGCCGCGGTCGTGCCGGTAACCGCACCCGCCGACGAGGAGGGGTGGGCGGTCCGGCTGGGCCGGCCACTGGTCGGGCTCCTGCGGGCGGCCGGTCTACCCGGCCCGGCACTGCGCCGAGATCTGGCGATCCTCGGCCGCGCGACGGACGCGCACCTGGCGGAGAAGGCGACCGCGGCGGTGGCCGGTTTCCTGTTCCCCACGGCCGTGGGCGTCATCTTCGCGCTCGGCGGCCGGCCGTTTCCCGGGCCGGTGCCATTCGGTGTCGCTCTCCTGCTTGCCGTGATGGGGTTTCTGTTGCCCGACGCGACGATCCGGGCGGAGGCGGAACGGCGTCGGGCCGCGTTCCGGCACGCCTTGTCGGCCTATCTGAATTTGATCCAGGTGTTGCTCGCCGGCGGTGCCGGGGTGGAAAGCGCGCTGACCGACGCCGCGGGTATCGGCCACGGCTGGCCGTTCGTGTATCTGCGGCGGGCGTTGAAAACCGCGCGGGAAACCCGCACCACGCCGTGGAGCGCCCTCGGGCAGCTCGGCACGGAATTGCAGGTGGTTGAGCTGACTGAACTCGCCGACGCGGTGTCGCTGGCCGGTACCGAAGGCGCCCGGGTCCGTAAGTCGCTGGACGCCAAGGCCGCCGCCATGCGCGCCCGGGCCGGCGCCGACGCCGAAGCCGCGGCCAACGCCGCCACCGAACGGATGAGCATCCCCGGCGTGCTTATCGCCATCGGTTTCATCGTCTTCATCTTCTATCCCGCTATGACTCAGGTAACCCGCTCTTTGTAAGAACAGCCCGCTTAACTGTCGGAGGACCCGCCGTGTTCACCACCCTTCGTACCTGGTGGTCAGGCCTACTCGATCGCTACCGGCAGACCCCGCCGGCCGAACGCGACCGCGGCAGCACCACCGAACAGGTCATCTGGATCGCCGCGCTCGCCGCCCTCGCGCTCGCCGTCGTCGGCCTGTTCGGCAGGGAGATCCTTTCGGCGGCCCAGAGCGTGGTTTTCAAGTAGAGGAATCCCACGGCGATGCCACCCCCGACCCGCCCGCGACGTCGGCTTCGACGTCCCGCGGGACCGCCGTGCCGCGGCGTCGCCACCGGCCGCCAGCGAACTCAGATCCGCGCCGCGTCTCGTCGCCGTCCCATCGCGCCGCCCGCGCGGCGGGCGCTGCTCGCTCGGCGACCGCGGCACGTCGCGCCGGCGGGCGCCCGCCGGGCTCGGGACAGCGGCGCCACGACCGTCGAGCTCGTCTTCGTCCTGCCGCTGGTGTTCGCCGTCATCATGCTGCTGGCCCAGGTCACGATCTGGGCGCACGCCACCCACATTGCGCAGGCGACCGCCTCCCGGGCGCTGGCCGCAGCCCGCGTCGACGGCGGCAGCGTCGCCGCCGGGCAGGCCCAAGCCACCGCCACTCTCGACCAGCTCGGCCGTGCCAGCCTTACCGACCCGCAGGTGACCGTCACGCGGGACGCCGCCCGCGCCACCGTCGCGGTCCGCGGCACCGCCAGCAGTGTGATCCCGTTCCTCCGGATCACCGTGACGGCGAACGCGGCCGGGCCCGTCGAGGTCCGCGGGCCATGATCAAACAAGGCGAGCTGGCGCGCCGGTCATCGCATCGCCCGGCCGACGACGGGTCGGCGACGATGGAACTCGTCTTGATCGCCCCGGTGCTCGTGGTGATGCTGCTGTTCCTGACCTATTGCTACCGGGTCAGCAGCGCCGACCTGCGCATGGCCGACGTCGCCCACCAGTCCGCCCGCGCCGCCTCCATCGCCCGCACTCCCGCGCAGGCGCTTACCGACGCCCGCGGCACCGCGCAGAGCGCGCTGTCCGACGCGGGCATCACCTGCCAGCAGCTCGGGGTCGACACCGACACCGCCGGGCTGGTCCCCGGCGCACTGGTCCGGGTGACGATCTCCTGCACCGTCGGACTCGACGATCTTTCCCTGTTGGCCCTGCCAGGCTCGGCGACCCTGCACGCCACCGCCACCTCGCCCGTCGACCTGTTCGGCGACACAAGCGCGGGGAGCACACCGTGACCCGCCCCGCGTCGCGCCGGCCGGCTCGTGGGGACGCCGGGCAGGTGACCGCGTTCGTCGTCGTACTCGCCGCCGCGTTCGTCATGTTCGCAGGTCTGATCGTCGACGGCGGCGGCGCACTGTCCGACAAGGTCCAGGCGATCGGGGTCGCGCAGGAAGCGGCCCGCGCCGGTGCCCAGCAGCTCGACCTGCTGGCGTTCCGCCAGACCGGAGCGGTGCGTCTGCGGCCGAACGACGCCGCCGCCGCGGCGCGGCGCTATCTCGCGCAGGCCGGCAGCACCGGCACCGTGACCGTCACGGGCACGACGGTCACGGTGACCGTCACCGTCGTGCATCACACCCAGCTCCTCGGCGTCCTCGGGCTGGACACGTTGACCGTGACCGGGACCGGCAGCGCCCACCCAGCCCCTCCGCCGGGAGCCGCCCCATGAGCCGCCATCCCATGCCCTACCGGCCACCCTCGACGGTTGCGGCCACCGCCGCCGCGGTAGGGCGGCTGCTGCGTGCGCTGACCGCCCTCGTCGCGCTGGCCCTGCTGCTCGCCGGCCTGCCCTGGGGGCTGGTCCACTTTGTCGGCTGGCCGCTGCCGCACCACGTCCCGTCGTTCGGGGAGATCGAGACGCGGCTCGCCGCACCGATGACCGACACCCTGCTGCTGGACGTCCTGGCCTGCATCCTGTGGCCGCTGTGGTTCGCGTTCGCCGTCTCGGTGCTGCTCGTCATCCCGGACACCGTTCGGGAGGCCCGCTGGCCGCACACGGCGCGCCGGCCGACCGGCAGCTTCCGCGCGCCGGCGAGCATGCTGGTCGGCGCAATTGTGCTCACCCTCCTCGGCACCCGCACCCCAACCGCACCGCTCGCCGGTCCGGTGGCCGCCCGGGTGGTGTCCACCGGCCCGCCCGCCGCGGGGGCCGCTCCCGCCGCGGCCACCTTCCGGCTGACCGTCGTCACCGCCGCCGACGTCACCCGTCCCGCCGCGCCACCCGGCACGGTCATCGTCGAGTCCCCGCACAACGGGATCTACGACAGCCTCTGGCGGATCGCGGCCCGCACGCTGGGCGACGGCGCCCGCTGGCCGGAGATCTGGCGGCTCAACCAGGGCATCGTCCAGGCCGACGGACGGTCCCTGACGCACCCCAACCTGATCCAACCCGGCTGGATTCTCCGGCTGCCCACGGACCGACCAGCGGCTCCGGCGCCGCCGACCGGGCGCCCGCCGGCCACCCCGACCGCGCCGGCCACGCCCGTACCGCAGCCCACCCTGCGGCCGGTGCCGACCCTGCCGGCAACACCGACACCGTCGCGGCCCGGTAGCCGGCCGACCGCGCCGCCGTCGGCCGCCGCGCCCGTCC
>NZ_CDWWEW010000074.1:0-16412 GCF_977966315.1 Frankia sp. CeRuru1 | reverse complement strand
GTCCAGCTCGGCGCGGCCAGGGCGTGTGCTGGATCGACGGCGGTGGGGCTGAGGGTGGCGAACCAGCCGGGCAGCAGGCACCACACCGCCACCACCACGATGACGCCGGTGGCGAGCAGCGTGCCGACCGGCGGCACCCGCCGCCGGCGGGACCGGGCGGCGTCGGGCGTCCCGGTGGTGTCGGGCGTCCCGGTGGTGTCGGGGGCTCCGGTGGCGTGCGCGGCGGAAGTCCCGCCAGCGGCGGAGACGACCGGGGGAGCGACCGGGTCGTGGCCGCGGTCCGCGCCGGCCACGGCCGGGCGCGCCCCGAGCCCGGGGTCAGCCGACATCGGAACCCGCCGGGGCCGGGTCGGAGCGGCGGGCGCTCGCCCGGCCGGCGAGCCGGGGATCGAGCAGCGGATAGCACAGATCGACGAGGAGGTTCACCAGGGCGAAGACGGCCGCCGAGAGCACCGTCACCGCGAGCACCAGGGGAACGTCCTTGTCCGCCACGGCGGTGGCTATCGTGCGGCCCAGACCGACTCGGGAGAAGACCGTCTCCACCACGACCGAGCCCGCGAGCAGGCTCCCCAGCAGCAGCCCGGTGATCGTCAAGGTTGGCGGTGCCGCGTTGCGCAGCGCGTGGCGCAGCACGATCCGCACCTCGCTCGCTCCCTTCGCCCGCAGGGTCACCACGTACGGCTGGGCAAGCGTGCCCGCGAGGCTGCGGCTGAGCATCTGCGCGACCACCGCGCCGACCGGAACGGCCAGGGTCACCGCCGGCAGGACCACTCCCGCGGCGCCCCCGTTGCCGATGCCCGGCAGCAGCTGCCACCGGAACGCGACGACGTGCACCAGCACCAGCCCGATCAGGAACGTCGGGACGGACATTCCCACGGAGGGCAGCGCGTCGAGCAGCGGGCCCAGGCGGCGCCGGCGGGTCAGGTTCGCGGCGATGGCCAGCGCCGTCCCGGCCAGCACGCCCACCGCGAGCGCCGTCGCGGTGAGGGCGAGCGTTGGCGGCAGCGACCGGGCGAGCGTGCGCAGCACCGGCTCGCCCGTCGTCAGCGACGTGCCGAAGTCACCGGTCATGGCGGCGCCCAGGTAGTCTACGTACTGGGCCGGCACGGAGCGGTCCAGGCCGTACTGCTCCCGCAGCGCGGCGAGCTGGCTCCCACTGGGAGTCGCCTGCCCGCCGCCCGCCCGGTCGATCATGATCGCGACCGGGTCGCCCGGCAGCACCCGGAGCACGGCGAAGATCAGCGTGTAGGCCGCCCAGACCACGACCAGGGCGTGTCCGGCGCGTCGAAGGAGATAGCCCGTCATCGTGGCGCCGACTCAGTCGTTCAGCCAGGTGCCGTGGAAGGACCCGTCGGAGGAGTAGTCGCGGACCTTCGCCGACATCGCCACGAGGTAGCCGTACTGGTAGAGCGGCACGGCGTAGTGCTGGGTGATGATGTGCCGTTGCGCGTCGGCGAGTATCCCGGTACGGCGGCCGGTTTCGATGGTCTGGTTCTGCTGGGCGAGCAGCGCGTTCAGCGGGTCGTCCGCGCCGATCCGGGCGCGGTTCTTGGCCGAGGCGGAGAACACGGTGCGCAGGACGTCCCCGTCGCCGCGGTTCTGGGTGAAGGCGAGTAGATCGTAGTCGCCGGCGTCCTGCGTGGGCACGAGCTGGGAGACCGGCAGCCCCCGCAGCTTCAGGTCGACGCCGATCTTCCGCCACTGCTGTTGCAGCAGTTCCAGGGCCGGTCCGTTGATGGTGTCGACCGAGGGGTAGAGCACGCTGACACTGAGCCGGGTGCCGTTCCTGCTCCGGATCCCGTCACCCCCGGCGACCCAGCCGCCGTCGGTCAGCAGCTTCGCGGCCTTGGCCGGGTCGTACCGCAGCTGGGCGGACAGGTCGAGGTAGCCAGGTGTCGCGGGGGCCAGGATGCCGGTGGCCGGATTGAAGGCGTCGCCGAGAGCAGCGGTGACCAGTTGGGCGCGGTTGACGCCGAGGACCAGCGCCTCGCGGACCGCGGGATCGGCCAGCGCGGGACGGGTGATGTTCGGGGTGAGGGTGTAGACGACGCCCGGGTTGCGGATCGCGGCCTCGGTGAACCCGGAGCCGCTGAACCGCTGCTGGTCGTGGCGGGCCAGTCCGGTAGCGACCTCCACCTGGCCGGCCGTCAGGCTGTCGGCCTGCACCCCGGACTCGCTGACCCCGAGGAAATCGATGCTACGCAGGAACGCCGGTCCGGAGTGCCAGCCCGCGGCTCCCCACGTGTAGCCGGCCCTGGCCGTGAGACGTACCCGCTGGCCCGCTGCGAACGCGGAGAGCACGAACGGCCCGGAGGCGGCGAAGCGTCCCTGGCAGCGCAGGGCGGGCGTGTTCCGCCAGGACGCCGGGGACAGCGGGGCCAGCGCGGTCGTCGAGGCCGCCTGGAGGAAGGCGACGTTGGGCGTGGTGAAGTCGACCCGGACCGTGGCGTCGTCGACGGCGGTCGTGGCCTGGTAGCCGGCGAGGAAACTCGCCGCCGTCGCCGCCTTCGCCCCCTGGGCGACGATCTGGTCGAACGTCGTCTTCACGGCGGCGGCGGTCAGGGGCGCGCCGTCGCTGAACGTCACACCCGGACGGAGATGGAAGGTGAAACTCCGCCCGTCCCCGCTCGCCTGCCAGGACGACGCCAGCCACGGCCGCAGGGCGCCGTTGGCCGGATCCTGGTAGATGAGGGAATCCACCAGCGGCAGATGAGGGAATCCACCAGCGGCCGGACCAGCTGCGTGCTGTTGCCCGACAGGTTCTGCGCCGGGTCGAGGCAGGTGATGCTGCTCGCGGTGGCGATCCGCAGGGTCCCGCCCGAACGGGGCGCGGCCTGCGCTCCGGCGGGCGCGGCCGACCCGTCCGGCGAGGACGAACAGGCCGCGGCGAGGAGGACGGCCGTCACCGCCAGGGCTGGCCCGGCAAGAAACCGCTGACGTGATTTTCGGTGGGGGCGGGGCACGATGAGATCCTTTGCAAGAGGCGCGCTGGCCCCGACCGGCGGATGAGGTCTGGGTGCCGAGGCGGGGTGGACATGCCGGCGCGTGCCGCGGCGCGGCGGAACTGGGCGCAGTTCGGCCCCGGAAACCGGGGCTGGAGAAGGCGCTGGAGAAGGCGGAAGCGGGTGTCAGCCGCGGCCGCGACGACACAGGGCGCTCATGTAGCGGCCCTGGTCGAGATGGCGACGTCGCACCAGCGGGTGCAGACCTGCCGCCGATGCGGTGGCCGTGCTTCGCCCGATCTCCCTCACAGCGGGCAGCGTATCGGACCAGACTAGTCTGGTCCATATCGTGCCGAACGATGAATCATCCGCCGTACGCGGCGCACGGCATCGCCGGACCGGAGCTCAGGTGCCCCGGCGGTGCTGATGGTCGTAGGTCTTCTGGGCGCTGAAGACCGTCATCGCGTTGTGGCGCACCCACTGCAGGACCTGCTGGAGCCGGTGGGCGGCATCCGCGCCCAGGGGAGTCAGCGCGTACCGCACGCTCGGGGGGGCCGTCGGCACCACCTCCCGGGTCAGCAGACCGTCCCGGGTCAGCGTGCGCAGCGTCTGGGACAGCATCTTCTCGCTGACCCCGTCCACGAGGGCCCGCAGCTCGTAGAACCGCAGCGGGCCGTCCTGGAGCGCCACCAGGATGAGCAGGCCCCAGCGGCTGGTGAGGTGGTTGAGCACGACACGCCCCGGGCAGTCTCTGTTGAACACGTCACATGGATCATCGGTCGGGACGGCCGTGAGCTGCAAACCAACCTGCATGACCTGAGCTTACCTTCGGGTATGGCCTTTCTTTTGGCTAGCCGCCCGACCTAGCGTGCGCCGCATGGAGGCACCGCGACCGACCGCTCCCCCCGATCACCGGGGCGAGCCGCTCAGCATCGACATCTGGTCCGACTTCGTCTGCGGACACTGCTATATCGGCCGCCATCGGGTCTCGACGGCGCTCGCCGGGCTCGCCGACCCCGACGCCGTGCGGGTGCGTTGGCGCAGCTTCGAGCTCGACCCACGCCCGAACGGCCAGCGGGGCGGTGGGGATCTCTACGACTACCTGGCGCGTTTCAACGGCAGCCGGGAGGCGGGGCGGGCGGCGATGGGCCGCATCGGCGCCACGGCGGCCGCGGAGGGGCTGCCCTTCCACCCCGACATCGCCCGTCCGGGCAACACCGTCGACGCCCATCGGCTGGTGCACCTCGCCGCCGCGTACGGGCTCCAGGGCAGCCTCGTCGAGCGGCTCTACCGGGCCTACTGGGTCGAGGGCCAGCCGATCGCCGATCCGGGCGTGCTCGCGTCGCTCGGCGAGGAGGTCGGTCTGCCGGCCGAGCGGGTGCGCGCCGTCCTCGCCGGCAGCGAGTTCGCCGCCGAGGTCGCGGCCGACGAGCGACTGGCCGCCACCCTGGGGGTGGGCGGCGTGCCCAGCGTCATCGCGGGCGGCCGATGGCTGATCCCCGGGACGGAGCCGGCCGAGCGTATCCGGTCCGTACTGGTCGGCATCCTTGCGGGCGGGGCGCGGGAGGGCGCGCGGTGAGCGCCGGCACGGTGGACGGGACGGCCCCGTCGGTGGGCTCGCCGCGGGTGCTCGCCGCGCTGGTCGTGGCCGTCTTCGGATATGCCCTGATGCAGACGCTGATCGTTCCGGCGCTGGGCCTGCTGCAGCGGGACCTGCACACCTCCCCGAGCGGGGCCGCCTGGATCCTGAGCGCGTTTCTGCTGTCCAGCGCCGTGCTCACCCCGATCATCGGCCGGCTGGGCGATCAGTACGGCCGGCGTGACGTGCTGCTCGTCGTGCTCGCCGTCTACGGCATCGGCACGGCCGCGGGGGCGGCCGCCCAGAACATCGGGGAGCTCGTCGCCGCCCGGGCCGTCCAGGGCTGCGCGCTTTCGGTGCTCCCGCTCGCGTTCGCGATCCTGCGCGAGGCGCTGCCCGCCGAGCGGCTGCACGCCGGGATCGGCATGGTCTCCGGGGTCGTGGGCGCCGGCGCGGGCGCCGGCCTGGTCATCGGTGGCCTGCTGACGGACCACGTCTCCTGGCGCTATCTGTTCGTCCTCGGCACGGCTCTCGCGGTGATCAGTTTCCTGCTGGTCGGGGTCTGGGTGCCCTCCGGGCGCCACCAGCGGCCTCGGCGGACCGAGCGGGCCCAGCTCGACCTGCCCGGGGCGGTGCTGCTGGGCCTGACCCTGGTCGCCCTGCTTCTCGGACTCACCGAGGGCCCAGGCTGGGGATGGTCCTCCGGTCGGGTGCTCGGCCTGTTCGTGCTGGCCGTGGTGCTCGCCGCCGCGCTGGTGTACGTGGAGGCGGGGCAGCGCAGCCCGCTGCTCGACATCCGCGAGTTCACCCACCGGCCCATGCTGACCACGCACCTGTCGGCGTTCCTCTACGGCGTCCTGTCCTACGTCTTCTACGTGACGCTCCCACGGTTCGCCCAGACTCCCCAGGACGCGGGCGGCTATGGCTTCGGCACCTCCATCACCGTCGCGGGTCTGATCATGCTGCCCGGTGCCCTCGTGGTCATGCCCGCGAGCATGACGGTGGGCGGTGTGGCGCGCCGGCTGGGCGGGCGCGCGCCCCTGCTGGTCGGCTTCGCCGTGACCGTGGGCGGCGTGGTGCTGCTGGCCGGTGCCCATGGCAGCATCTGGGAGCACGTCGTGTTCTACACGGTGATCGGCGCGGGGTCCGGCCTGGTCATGGCGGCTCTGCCCAAGACGATCGCCGAACTCGTGCCGCCGGAGCGGATGGGGACGACCAACGGCATCAACAACATCGCGCGCACCGTCGGCGGGTGCGTGGGAACCCAGGTGACGGCGGCCCTGATCGCCTCCGGGACCACGACGACGGGGGTAACGACCGGCTCGACCTTCATGATTGCCTTCTGGTTCGCCGCCGGCGCCGGCGTGCTCGGCGCCGTGATAGCCCCGCTCGCCGCCGCCACCGTCGGCCGGGCCCAGCCGGCCCGCGGCGATCACCCGGAGCCGGCCAGGGCCGCCAGCCCGGCGGGGGTGGGAGGGCAACAGGTGAGTACCGGTCCGGCGCCGGCCCACGGCCGCGACGCGCCATCCTGACCCGGACTCCAACGGCCCACGAGCGTCGTGCCGTGGAGTAGGCGGCGCATCTGCTGTCGGTCCGCCATCACCAGGGGGCATCCCATGCCGAGCCCACCCGTCCTCGACACCGAGCTGACCGCCGCGGCGGCGGGCGTCTACCCGCTCGCCGCCCAGCACGCGCCGGCTGTGGACGCCCGCCGTCGCCTCGACCCCGCCGTCGTGCGGGCCCTCGCCGACGCCGGCTTCGTCCGCCACCTGGTGCCCCGCCTGTGGGGCGGGACGCAGGGAGGCTTCGTCGACCTGCTCCGCGCCGTGGCGGTGGTCGGCGAAGGATGCGCGTCGGCGGCGTGGTTGGCCTCGCTGAGCGCCCACCTCGGCCGGATGGCCGCCTTCCTGCCCGACGAGGGACAGGGGGAGGTGTGGGCCGTCGGCCCGGACGCCCTCATCGTCGGCGGTCTCGTGCCGGTGGGGCTGGCCACGCCCACGACGCAGGGCTGGGTGCTCGGCGGCGCCTGGCCCTACGTCAGCGGGGTCGAGTTCGCCGACTGGGCGCTGCTGGGCGGGCGGGTGGCCGGCGACGGGGAGACCCGGTTCTTCGCCGTGCCGCGCGCGTCGTTCCGGATCCAGGACACCTGGTCCGCGATCGGCATGCGGGCGACCGGAAGCCACACGCTGGTCCTGTCGGAGACGTTCGTCCCCACCCATCGTTCGTTCCCCTTCGCGGCGGTCGCCCGCGGCCGCGATGCTGCCGGGCAGGCCGACTGCTACCAGGTGCCGCTGATGGCGGTGAACGGCCTGGCCTTCGCGGCCCCGCTGCTCGGTGCGGCCCAGGGCCTGGCGCGCGCCTGGTCGCTGTGGGGGCGGGAGAACACCGCGGCGGCCCGGGCCGCCGCCGAGGTCGACGCCGCGGGCCATGCCGCCGACTCGTCGGGTCCGCCGGATCAGTCGAAGGAGAGTTGATGCCCGTGCCCGGCTACGGCCATTTCGTCGCGATCGTCACCACCCGGGTGGACGGAGCCGCGACCCAGCGGATCGTCGGTGATCTCTTCCTGACCGGGGCCGAGGGGTGGGTGCGCCACCGCGCGGGCTTCCGGTCCGCGATGGTGCATCTGAGCGTCGACGGCGAGTTCGTCACCCTCGTGGCCGCCTGGGCGGACGAGGACAGCTACCGGGAGTTCCTGCGGACAGACCCGGAGCGGGCGGCGCTCGGCCGCACGATCCGGAGCCTGCCGGGCGTCCTGGAGGGACCCACGACGGTCGGTCACCATCCCTATCGGACGGTGGAGGCCGCCGGCGACCCGGCCGCCGGCCCGGAACAGCCCGCGTCGGCCCTGCCGGCGGCTGCGCCGGTCATCCCCCGTCCCGGACCGCTCCCATGCCTCGGCGGCTCCGCTCAGGATCCGCAGCCGGCCCTCGAGGGTGGTCGCCGCGGCCGAGACCATGACGCTCAGCGTGGTGACACCGGCGTCGGCGTACTCCCGCATCCGGTCGGCGATCCTGGTCACCGGACCCGCCAGCGCCGTGCGGTCGATGAACGGCCTGGGCAGGGCGGCACCCGCGCCGGCTCGGTCGCCTGCGGCCAGTCGCTCCCGCAGCAGGGAGACCTCACGGGCGTATCCCATCTCCCGCGCCAGCGCGCAGTAGACGTTGCGGTCCGGGTGGCCGATGCCGAGCGGGCACAGGTACTGCCCCTGCAGGATGTCGAGCGCGTCGTCGACGTCCTCGGCGACGGCGGTGGGCAGACTCGTCAGGACATCGAAGTCGCCCGCAGGGCGACCCGCCGTGCCGCCGCCGGGACCTGCGCCGGCCTGGATCCGCTGGCCGGCCTGGATCTCCTGGCCGGCCTGGATCTCCCGGACGGCTCTGCCGACCGCCTCCGGCGAGGTGAACACGCCGATCCAGCCGTCCGCGATCTCCCCGGCCAGCCGCAGGGCCCGGGGGCCGACGGCGGCCAGATAGACCGGGATGCCCCGGCGCGGCACGTCGGTGAGCAGATGCAGCGGGGCGGCGGCGCCGTCCGCCGTCGGCGGCAGCCGGAAGTGCTCGCCGTGATAGGTCACCGGCCCGCCGGCGATCGCCCGGCGCACGATGTCGACGTACTCGCGGGTCCGGCCGAGCGGGCGATCGAAGGGAACGCCGTACCAGCCCAGGGAGACATCGGGGTTGGACACCCCGAGCCCCAGGCGGAACCGGCCGCCGCTGATCGCGTCCAGCGTCGCGGCCGTGAGCGCGGCGAGGCCGGGTGGCCGGGCCGGGATCTGCATGACGCCCGACGCGAGGCCGACGCGCTGCGTCCGCCCGGCGACGAGGCCGAGAACAGCCGCCGCCTCGGAACGGTAGCCCTCCGGGGCGAGGACCACGTCGTAACCGAGGCGTTCCGCGGCCAGTCCCAGGTCACCCGCCCGCTCATAGGTCAGATTCGCGCCGAGCCGCATCAGGGACTCCCGCAGAGAAGATGGGCACCGCCGTCGACCGAGAGGACCTGCCCGGTCGTGTATCCGGCTCTGGTCAGGCCGAGCACGGCCTCGGCGACATCCTGCGCGGTGCCGACCCGCCGCAGCGGAGTCTGCGCCCGAACCTTCTCGGCGATGGGCGCGAAACAGGCATCGTCGCGGGTCCACGGGGTTTCCACCAGGCCGGGGGCAACCGCGTTCACCCGCACCGTGGGACCGGTCACGGCGGCCAGCAGCCGCGTCATATGCTCGATCGCGGCCTTGCTGACGGCGTACGGCAGGCAGCTGCCCGCCGGTCGGCTCCCGGCGACGGAGGAGATGTTGACGACCAGGCCGTCCCCGGTCGACGCCAGGTGGGGCATGGCGGCCACGGTGACCTGCCAGGTGCCGAGGACGTTCACGTCGAGGATCTCCCGCCATACCTGCGGCGTCGCGCTCTCCAGATCGGCGTGCGGGATGGTCCGGGTGACCCCGGCGTTGTTCACCAGGACGTCCAGCCGGCCGAAACGGTCGACGGTGTGCTCGACCAGCCGGCGGGCGTCCTGCGGCACGGCGATGTCCGCCTGCACGTACACGCCGTCCAGGGCCGCGGCGACCTTCTCGCCGGCCTCCGGCGAGCGGGCGGAGTTGACGACCAGCCGGAAGCCCTCCCGCGCCAGCCGGCTGGCCACCGCCTCCCCGATCCCGGACGACGAGCCGGTCACGAGCGCGACGGGCCGCGCGCCCATCAGTAGTTGCCCAATCCGCCGCAGACGTTGAGCGCCTGCGCGGTCACGGCGGCGGCATCATCGCTCACCAGGTACTCGACCATCGCCGCGACCTCCCGCGACTCGACGTAGCGGCCCAGCGGTACCCGGGTCGTGATCCGGTTGTACGCCTCCTGCTCGGAGACGCCCCAGATCCCGGCGTAGTGCCGGCGCACCTGTCCGGCCATCGGCGTCTCGACGAAGCCAGGGCACACCGCGTTGACGGTGATCCCGGTCGGGGCGAGTTCCAGGCCGAGCGCCTTCGTGAACCCGACGACACCGTGTTTGGACGCGGAGTAGGGCGCGGCATGAACGACGCCTTGTTTCCCGCCGGTGGACGCCACGTTGATGATCCGGCCGCGGCCGAGTTCGAGCATGCGGCCGGTGGTGAGAACCTCCCTCGTCATCAGGAAGACGCTGTTGAGATTTGTGTTGATGACGTCGAACCAGAGTTCGTCGGAAATCTGCGCGGTCGCCCCCCGCCGCTACGGCCGGCGTTGTTCACCAAGATGTCGACGGGGCCGAAATGGTCCACCGCGGCCGCGACGTAGGAGCGTATCTGTTCGGGGCGGCTGACATCGCGTATCGTGCCGCTCGCGTCGAATCCCTTGCCCCGTAGATCTTCGATCGTGGCGGCGAGGTCGTCGCTGCCCCGGGCACACAGGTAGAGACGCGCGCCGCGTTCCCCGAGCCGTATCGCGATCTCCAGCCCGATTCCGCTGGTCGCGCCGGTGACCAGCGCGACCGGCTCAAACGTCCGTGTCATCACGGCTTCCCTTCTTGGCTGCGCCGGTGGCACCCAGCCTTGGCGCGGTGACTTTAGGTCGGCTCGAAGACCGCTTGAGCGCGCCCGCCCGCACCCCCCGGCGGGATGACGGCCACCAGCGGCGTCGTCGGCCTCTGGTAACGTGGCCCACGTGGGGCGGATAGCGGGATCACGAAGAGACGGCCGGCAGGCGGAAGCGGATCGTAACGATCGGCGGGTGTTGGCGGCGGCTCGTGAGATTTTCGCGGAATTCGGGGCCGACGCGCCCATGTCGGCAATCGCGAGTCGCGCCCACGTCGGGCAGGGAACGCTCTACCGCCGTTACGAAAGCAAAGAAGAACTCATTCGGCAGATGTGCATCATCAGTGCTACGCAGGTAGCCGAGGAAGCCGAGGCCGCGGTGACGGCGGAGCCGGACGGCTGGGCCGCGCTCACCCGGTTCACGCACCGCTGTGCCGAAGTCGGCTTCGGCGCGTTCGGCAAGGTCGCCGGCACGTTCACGGTCACCCCCGAGCTGCTGAAGGCCGTGGAACGCATGCAGGCCGGCATCGAGCGGGTGGTGGCGCGCGCCCACGCCGACGGTACGCTGCGCGCCGACGTCAATGCCGCGGACCTCTGCCTGATCTTCCAGCGGCTGCGGGGCCAGCGTGGCAGCGCCGAGCAGCTTCCCGACTTCGATCGGCGCTACATCTCCCTGATCCTGTCCGGGCTGCGCGCCCCAGCCGCGGAGCCGCTGTCCGGCCCGCCGATGAGCTGGGCCGATGTCGCCCGGCCCTGGTTGTCCTCCACGCCGCCCGAAGCCCGCTGAGCCCAGCGGGTCTGGCGGGCGGTGTTGCGTTCGTAGGGGGCAGAGCATGCCAGCGGCCATGGTGACCTTCGGTCAGATCGCGGCGGCGAGTTCCATGCATGCGGCTGCCAGCCGGAGCTGTGGGTCGGTGTCGGTGGCGAGTTCGTAGTGGCCGCGGCGGATCGGGAAGCCGCCGAAAAGGCGATCGCCGTCTATCCCGCCGCACGGACAGCCGCCCAGCAGTTGCGCCACTTCCTCACCCGGGCGACCCGCTACCTGGCCGCCGACCTGCGGAACCCAGGATCACCTGCCATGATCATCCATCCCGCGAGGCGAAGCCGAGTGACTGGACGTGGTCTCCGTGTCGTCCCATCTTCGATGAGAAACCGCGGATCCCTCGCTCGGCGTTGGCAGGCTGTCGGAGACGGGGAGGGTGATCCGGACGGTGAGGCCGCGTTCGGGGGCGCGGGTCGCTTCGGCGATGCCGCCGTGCGCGGCGACGATCGCGGCGACGATGGAGAGGCCGAGCCCGCTGCCGCCCGAGGCCCGTGATCGCGACGGGTCGTGGCGCCAGAACCGGTCGAACACCCGCTCGAGATCCTCGACGGGCAGGGCTGGCCCGTTGTCGGACACCTCGATCACGACCGATCCGTCCCGCAGGCTCGCCCGCACGGTGGCGATGGTGGCGGGCGGCGTGTGGACGCGCACGTTGTTCAGCAGGTTGGTCACGATCTGCCGGAGGTGGTGGGCGTCGCCGGAGACGACAAGCGGGTCGGCGGATAGGTCCAGGATCCAGGTCCGCGTCGGGTCCATGGTGCGCGCGTCGTGCACGGCGTCACGCAGCAGCGGGCCGGTGTCCACGTCGGCGGTGACCGGCAGGGGGTTCTCGTCGAGCTCGGTGAGCAGCTGGAGATCGGTGACGATGCGCCGCATGCGGCTGGCCTCGCCGAGGGCACGCCGCATCGAGTGCTGGTGGTGTTCGGGATCGGCGAAGGCGCCGTCGAGGTCGAGCTGCAGGTAGCCGCTCACGCTGGTGAGCGGGGTGCGCAACTCGTGGGACGCGTTGGCGATGAACTCCCGCAGCCGGGCCTCCGACCGCGCCTGGGCCGCCAGTGAACGGTCGATGCCGGCGACCATCGCGTCGAGGGCGTGGCTGAGCTGGCGCAGCTCGGTGGTCGTGGCGGCCACGACGAGGCTGCGGTCGGGATCGCCGCCGGCGATGGACTCGGCCCGCCTGGTCAGGTGCCCGATCTGCCGGGTTCCGTGCCGGATCCACAGCCACGCCAAGGCCCCCAGCGCTGCGGCACCACCGGTTCCGATGACGACGAAGGTGCGGATGAGATCGTCGACGAGGCTGGTCAGGTCGTCGACGGGTGCGGCCACGGCCAGCAGGCGCCCGTCGCCGAGGTCGGTGACGGCGTAACGGTAGGTCGCGCCGTCGGGGGCCGTCGCGTACTCGATCTCCCGGCCGGGGGCGGTGATCCCGGGCAGGTCCGGCGGTGCGGACGTCTCCGGGGTGGCCAGCACGGTCGTCGTGGAGCCGTCGATCATCATCACGGCGTAGCCGCGTTCGTCCAGGCCGGCACCGTCGCCGGCGGACCCGCCCCGCACACCGCCGTCCGTGGCGAGGAATGAGGCGCGGATCCGCGGCAGGTCGGCCCGCACCCGGTCGTCGATGCGGTCGCGGAGCGCGTGCTTGGCAGTGGGGATGGCCACGAACCCGACCACCAGGAACACCAGGAACGTCACCACGAGGATACCCAGGGTCAACTTCGTGCGCAGGCGCACGAGCTCACTCCCCGGTGGGCCGAAGCGTGTAGCCCACGCCCCGGATCGTGTGGATCAGCGGCCCTCCGTCGCCCACGTCGAGGCGGCGGCGCAGGGTGCTGATGTAGGTCTCCACGACGTGTCCGTCGCCGTCGGCGTCCTGGTTCCACACCCGGTCGAGGATCTGGTACTTGGACAGCACCCGCCCCGAGTTGACCATCAGGTAACGGAGCAGGTTGAACTCGGTGGGCGAGAGCTCGATCCGTCGCCCGGCGCGACGCACCTCGTGGCGTTCCCCGTTCAGTACCAGGTCGGCGCAGATCAGCGACCCGTCGGAGGCAGGGGACCCGACCCGGCTCAGCACCGCGCGGATGCGGGCCACCAACTCGTCGAGGACGAACGGCTTGGTGACGTAGTCGTCGCCGCCCCGCCCGAAGCCCTCCAGGACGTCGCGGCTCGACGCCCGCGCCGTGAGGAAGATGATGGGTGTGGTCTCGCCGCGCCCGCGCAGGCGGCGGCAGAGTTCGAGCCCGTCCACCCCGGGCATCAGCACGTCGAGGATGATCAGGTCGGGCGTCGCCTCCGCGAGCTTGGCCAGCGCGTCGTTCCCGTCCACCGCGACAGTCGTCTCGAAGCCCGCGTACCGCAGCGCCGTCCCGACCATGTCACGGATGGCGTCGTCGTCGTCGACCACGAGCAGACGAGGCGGCATGGCCTGCAGTCAAGCACCGCCACCTCAGGACAGGCTCAGGACGGGCGTGACCACGGCATCCTGAGCCTGTCCTGAGGTGGCACGGAAGGGCGGCTGAGGCCGGAGTGTTCTGCTCCCACCCATGCGAAATCTCCCTCGTCGCCGCGAGCCGGGCCGGCCCACCGGCCCGTGCCCGGTCGCCCCGGCCCGTGCCTCCTCCGCCCTCGTCGCCGCCCTTCTCACCACGAGCCTGCTCGCCGCCGCGTGCGCCGACGGCGACTCCGATGCCGACGCGACGGAAGCCCCTGCTGCCTCCACCGGTACCGCCACTGCTGCCGGTGAGCGGCCCGAGCTTCCTCGCCGGGAACCCACCGGTGCGGCGGTGGACCGTCGCGTCGCGGAGCTGCCGCCCGACTTCGATCCCGTGGTGTGGACGGACGCCCCGCCCCGACCGGCGATGGAGGGAGCGCTGGCGGTGAACAACCTGATCGAACAGGCCGAGATCTTTGGTGAGGAGCAGCTCGAAGGCGCCGAGGACGTCGTCCTCGGCCTCGACGGGCAGCTCTACACCGGCACCACCGACGGCGGGGTCTGGCGACTCAATCAGGGCGTGAACGGCGCCATCGAGTCCTCCGAGCGCGTCGCCACCGTGGAGGGCCGCCCGCTCGGCCTCGCCGCCTACTCGGAGCACGTCCTGATCGCCGCCGTCGCAGAACAGGGCGTCATGGCGGTCGACGTCGTCACCGGCGACGCCTGGGTCCTGACCGACCGGCTCGACGGAAACCTGATCTTCTTCGCGGACGAGGTCACCGTAGCCGCGGACGGAACGATCTACTTCACCGAGGCCAGTACCGTCTACTTCCCCGGGTTCCCCAACGACCTCCTCGACGGGCGGCCCAACGGCCGGCTGCTGCGCTACGAGCCGTCCACCGGCGTCACCGACGTCGTGGCCGATGGTCTGTACTTCGCCAATGGCGTCGACATCGCCCCGGACGAGAGCTACGTTCTCGTCGCCGAGTCGTTCCGCCTCCGGATCACCCGAGTGTGGCTCGACGAGGGACGCGAAGGCACAACCGAGCAGTTCGGGCCGTATCTCATCAACGGACCCGACAACATCACTATTGACGACCGGGGCCGGGTGTGGGTGGGCGGCAGCGACCTGCGCTCGGACGCTGTCGACGCGCTCATCACCAACGCCGACCTGCGCCGACAGGTCGCCGCCATGCCGCCCGGCGGCGGTGACCTGCGCGCGCCGTACGGGTTCGCCCTGGTCCTCAGCCCCGAGGGCGAACCGGTCTTCAGCTTCCACGACACCACCGGCCGCTACTACGCGGTCAGCTCCGCCCTGCCCCACGAGGGCCACGTCATCTTCGGCTCCCTCGCCGACCGCGGCATCGCCCGCATCCCCCTGCCTCCGGAGCTCAACGGCTGAGCCGACGGAGGCGACCGCAGAATGGGGATATCAGCGGTGCTCGTACCAGCACGCCGCGGTCTCGCCGCTCAACGCGCGCGGTATGCGTCGGCGCGGTGCTCTACGGCGGTCACGAGAACGACTCGGTTCTCTTCGTCGATCTCATAGAGCACTCGGTACGTGCCTCGCCGCGCCGACCAGGTTCCAGCGTAGGGCGGGTAGAGGAGACGCTTACCGAGCCTGTGCGGGTTCTCCAGGAGCGTCGTGGTGATGAACTCGTGTACGGCTGTGGCAACCTTTTCCGGGATACGTCCAGCAAGCGTGCGTGCCGCCGGACCGGTGATCTCCAGACGGTACGGCCCAGCAGTGCCCGTCATGACGAGGGTCCCCTGGCACCCGGCGCGGCACGCTTGGCCATGAGCGCCGCCAGGTCCTCAGCGTCAAGTACGTCGCCGGCCTCGACAGCGGCGCGGGACTCGGCCAACTGCCACATGGTCTCGCGGTTCGACAGCACCTCGACGGTCTCCTCCAGCGCCGCGAGGTCGTCGGGCGAGACGAGGATCGCCACGGCGTGACCATGGCGGGTGATCTCTACCCGGTCATGGGTTCGCTCGACGTCATCGAGCAGCTCCGAGAGGCGGTTCCGAGCATCCGTGAAGGGCAGTCTCGTCACGATCTCAGTCTACGCTCAAGTGGCGTGAAGTTAAGGCAGAACTCGCGGCTCGAATCAGCCACAGACACAGTCAGCCCGGAGGCCATGGCGCCCCGGCCGTGCACACCGGGTGGCAACTCGGCCATCATCCGCGCAGATCCCGAGCCCGCCGCGCGGGGCCGGGCCACGGCAGGCACCCGGGCCACGCCGACGACGGACGCCTGCCGAGCCGTCCCACGAGTGCGTGTGCAACCAGAGGGTGGTACCTCTCGTCCTGACGCACGCCCGCGCGCTGCTCGTCGGAGCGCCCGAGGGCGTGACCGCCACCCTCGATGCCGACGTCCACGAGCCGATGGTGATCCTCGAACGCGCGGCCGAGACCCTCGACCTCGCCGAACCCGTCGGCCTAATCCTGAGCTCGATCATGGGGCTGATCGGTGATCTTGACGAGGCATATGCCATCACCCAGGCCTTCCTAAGTGGTTGGCGCTGGAAGTTCCTCGGGGGTCGTCAGGCGGCCTCGGGCACGGGCTGACGGACGGCCGCTGCGGGTTCCTGGTCCGGGAGCCGGGCGAGGTGCCGGGCGAGATCGGCGGCGGTGTACTTCCACGTGAACGGCGTCGCGGTCACGATCATCCTATCGAGGCGTCGCTACGACCGTTTGACCCCGCCAATTGTCGTCATGGCTGACGAGGTGACGGGGCTGCGGGAGCGGAAAAAGCAGCGAACCCGTGATGCTCTTTCCGAGGCAGCGATACGGCTTTTTCTCGACCGTGGTTTCGACAGCGTTTCCGTCGCGGAGATCGCGGCCGCGGCGGAGGTCTCGAAGCCGACGCTTTTCACCTATTTTTCCAGTAAGGAGGACCTTCTTCTGTACCGCATCGCGGACCATCACGGGGAGGCAGCCCGGGTGGTGCGGGAGCGGGCCGCCGGCGAGTCGCCGCTCGGTGCGCTCGAGCGGCATTTCGTCGAGGGGCTGCGGCGGTATGATCCGGTCACCGGGCTCAACGACGACCGCGAGGTGCTCGCCTATCACGGGATGGTGTTCTCCGTTCCGAGTCTGCTCGGCCGGCTGGCGCAGCACGCCGCCCGGGACGAGGAGGC
>NZ_CDWWEW010000073.1:13338-17237 GCF_977966315.1 Frankia sp. CeRuru1 | reverse complement strand
GGCGATTCCGTTAGGCGGGCCACACCCGACGGGCCCTGCCTCTGTGCACAGCGTGTAACCGCTACTCTCACACGATGTCCGTCCCCAGCCTTCCCGCAGACCTGGCGGCACTACGGGAAACCGCGATCGACGTGCTACGAGACAACGACCTCGGCGACATCACCCGGCCCTCCCCGACGCTCTACCCGCACCAGTGGCTCTGGGACAGCTGCTTCATCGCGATCGGACTGCGCCATCTCGACCCGGGACGGGCCGCCAAGGAGGTCCTCTCGCTGCTGCGAGGCCAGTGGCCAAACGGCATGATCCCCCACGTGATCTTCGCGGAGACCTCGGACTTCTATCACGCCGGTCCGCAGCGCTGGCGCTGCGACCGGGTGACCACAACGGCCGGCGGAGTGCAGAGCACGGGGGTCACCCAGCCGCCGATGATCGCCGAAGCCGCCGTCCGGATCGCCGCCATGATGACGCCATCCGCCCGCGACGCCTTCTACCGCGCGTTGCTCCCCGGCCTGCTGCGCTTCCATACGTGGCTCTACCTCGAACGCGACCCCGACGACGACGGTCTCGTCACACTGGTCCACTCCTGGGAGTCGGGGATGGACAACACGCCGGCCTGGATGGAGATCACCAGACCGGCGGCTCCGCTGGGGGTGCGGGCACTGCGCCGGATCAACGGCGGCGACGCCATGGACGCGCTGCGGCGCGATTCCAAGGAGGTCCCCCCCGACGAGCGGCTCACCTCGGGAGACCTGTTCACGCTCTACCGGATCGTGCGTGAGCTGCGGCGGGCGCACTACAACTTCCGCGAGATCCGCCGGACCATCGTCCCCCTCGTCCAGGACGTCGCCTTCAACGCGATCCTCATCCGGGCCAACGAGCACCTCACCGCCATCGCCGCCGAGATCGGCCAGACCATCCCCGCCCGGTTGCGGCGGTCCATGCACAGGACGCGCGAGGCGATCGAGCGGCTCCACACCGACGGCACTTACTACAGCCGCGACTTCCGGACGGGAACGCTGCTGCGCCACGAGACGATCTCGGGGTTCCTGCCGCTCTATGCCGGGGTCGTGCCCGAGGACCGGGTCGACGAGATGGTCAAGACGCTCACCTCACCGCGCTACTGGTCTCGGTTCGGCATCGCGAGCGTGCCGCTCGACGACCCGGGCTTCCTTCCCCGGTGTTACTGGCAGGGTCCCGTCTGGGTCAACATGAACTGGCTGATCGCCGACGGGCTGGAGCGTTACGGCCGGCTCGACGCCGCGGAGAACCTGCGCCAGAACACGATCGACATGATCGCCTCGTCCGGGGCGATGTTCGAGTACTACTCACCCCTCGACGGTTCCGGCGCGGGCAGCAACCGGTTCTCCTGGACCGCGGCGCTCCTGGTCGACCTCCTCGCCGCCGAGCGCTGAGCCACACCGCCGAGCGCTGTCTCGGACCGGGCACCCGGTCGGACCGGGCACCCGGTCGGACCGGCCGCTGCGACGCCTAGCTGCAGCCGCTGGTCGAACCGCACTGCTCGCAGACGTAGCAGCTACCGGCTGGCCGCATGGTCACCCCGCAGGTGAAGCAGAGCGGAGCATCGACCACGGTCTGCGCGACGAGCGACTCACCGGGCGGTGCCAGCCGCAACTCCCGTGCCACGTACGCCGGGCCGTTCCCCACCGCCGGACCGGGCGGGACGCCCGGGTCACCCCGATCGGCGACGGAAGCCGAGGATCCGGTCACCGCGGCCCCCTGGGATCCGGCCGGGTCGTCGATCCCGGCGGGCTGCGCCGGTCCCGCGCCGGCCGCCACGGCCGGCGCGGGACCGTAGTGACCCGCGACCCGACGGGCCCGGTCGGCCGCGGTCGAGATGCCGAGTTCGGCCCGCTGATCGGCGTCGAGATAGTCGAGCGCGAGGCGACGGAACAGATAATCCATGATCGACTGGGCGATCCGCACGTCCGGGTCGTCGGTCATCCCGGCCGGCTCGAACCGCATGTTGATGAACTTGCTGACGTACGCCTCCAGCGGCACGCCGTACTGCAGGCCGATCGAGATGGCGATCGCGAACGCGTCCATCACGCCCGCCAGGGTGGACCCCTGCTTCGACATCTTGATGAAGACCTCACCGAGGCCGTCGTCCGGGTAGGAGCCGGCGGTCAGATAACCCTCGGCCCCACCGACGGAGAAGGACACCGTCCGCGACGGGCGGGTCTTCGGCAGCCGGCGGCGCACCGGCCGGTACTCGACCTCCACCGGGGCGGTCCCGGCGGAGCCGGCGGTCCCGGCGGAGCCGGCGGAGCCGGCGGTCCCGGCGGAGCCGGCGGTCCCGGCGGAGCCGGCGGTCCCGGCCCCGTCTCCCGTGCCAGCTGGGGTGGCGGCCAGCTCGGCGGCCTGCTTCGCCCCCTTGACGTCGGTCAGCGGCTGGCCGACCTTGCAGTTGTCCCGGTAGATGGCGAGGGCCTTCAGACCCAGCCGCCACCCTTCCAGGTAGATCTGCTCGACGTCGGCGACCGTGGCGGTCGAGGGCATGTTCACCGTCTTCGAGATCGCGCCGGAGAGGAACGGCTGTACCGCGGCCATCATGCGGACATGGCCCATCGGGGAGATCGCGCGGTCCCCGATGGCGCAGTCGAACACCTCGTAGTGCTCTGGACGCAGGCCGGGAGCGTCGATGACGTGCCCGTGCTCGGCGATGTACTCGACAATCGCCTCGATGGTCTCCTCGGGGTAACCAAGCGCCTGCAGGGCCGCCGGGACCGTCTGGTTCACGATCTTCATGCTGGCGCCGCCGACCAGCTTCTTCATCTTCACCAGGGCGAGGTCCGGCTCGATGCCGGTGGTGTCGCAGTCCATCGCCAGACCGATCGTGCCCGTCGGGGCGAGCAGGCTGGCCTGCGCGTTGCGCCATCCGTGCTTCTCACCGACGGTCTGCGCCCGGGCCCATTCCCGGGACGCGGCGGCGAGGACCCGGGAGTCCTCGGCGTGCACGCTGCGCACCGCGTCGTTCGCGGCGGCATGCTTGCGCATCACCCGCCGGTGCGCGCCCGCGTTGCGGGCGAAGCCGTCGTAGGCGCCGACGATCCCGGCGAGCTCGGCGGAGCGCCGGTAGGCGGTGGCCGTCATCAGCGAGGTGATCGATGCGGCCAGCGCCCGGCCGCCGTCCGAGTCGTAGGCCCGGGCGCTGGCCATCAGCAGGGCACCGAGGTTGGCGTAGCCGATGCCGAGCTGTCGGTAGGCCCGGCTGACCCTGGTGATCTCCGGCGTCGGGAAGTCGGCGAAGCAGATCGAGATGTCCATCGCGGTGATGATCAGCTCGACCGCCGCGACGAACGCCTCGGCGTCGAAGCTGCGGTCCGGGCGCAGGAACTTCAGCAGGTTCAGCGAGGCCAGGTTGCAGCTGGAGTTGTCCAGGTGCACGTACTCGCTGCACGGGTTGGAGGCGCTGATCCGGCCGCTCTCGGGGCAGGTATGCCAGTCGTTGATCGTTCCGTCGTACTGGATGCCGGGATCGGCGCAGGCCCACGCGGCCTCGGCGATCGTGTGGAACAGCCCGCGGGCGTCCACCGTCTCCAGGACGCGGCCGTCGAGGCGGGCCCGCAGGTCGAAGCCGCCGCCGTCGACGACCGCCCGCATGAACTCGTCGGTCACCCGGACGGAGTTGTTGGCGTTCTGGTACTGCACGGAGGCGATGTCGCGGCCGCCGAGATCCATGTCGAAGCCCGCGTCCCGCAACGCCCGGATCTTGTCTTCTTCCCGGGCCTTCGTCTCCACGAACTCGACGATGTCGGGATGATCGACGTCGAGCACGACCATCTTCGCCGCCCGCCGGGTCGCGCCACCCGACTTGATCGTACCCGCCGAGGCGTCGGCGCCGCGCATGAAGCTCACCGGCCCGGACGCGGTGCCCCCGG
>NZ_CDWWEW010000073.1:5090-12552 GCF_977966315.1 Frankia sp. CeRuru1 | reverse complement strand
CCCGCCGAGGCGTCGGCGCCGCGCATGAAGCTCACCGGCCCGGACGCGGTGCCCCCGGAGGACAGCAGCTCCTTCGAGGACCGGATGCGGGACAGGTTGAGCCCGGCCCCGGAACCCCCCTTGAAGATCAGCCCCTCTTCCCGGTACCAGTTCAGGATCGACTCCATGGTGTCGTCCACGGAGAGGATGAAGCAGTTGTGCACACGTAGGCCGGCGGAGAGGTACTCGCCGCTGTCGGTCTGGATGTCGTAGACCGGCATCGGCCCGCGTGGCTCAATGCGCTCGATCTGCAACCGCTTCACCGGCTCCGCGGCCCGGCCGGGCTGATCGAACGACGCCTCCAGCTTCGCGGCCTTCACCGGGTCGAGGAAGCCGATCTCGTCCGCGAATGTCCGCCGGTCACCGGCGTTCTGAATGCCCAGGCTCCAGAGGTCGTGGCGGTCGGGTCGCGGATCCGCCTCGCGGCGTACCCGCGCGAAGATGCCGAACCGGGCGAGCAGGCCCTGCACCCCGCGAATGAGGCCCTCGCTGATCATGTCCAGCCCGATCAGCGTCGAGCGCTCCCGGCGGGACACGTAGCCATCGGCCTGGAACAGGCTGCGCAGATAGGCCGCGACAACGGGCAGCGGAGCGTCATACAGCCAGGTCGGCACAGTCATCGCCTCGATGGTCAGCGAGGCGTTCGTACCGGCGTACCGACCAACAAAACCGTCCGCCTGCAGCCGGCCCGCGAGCGCCGCCTCGGCGATCTCCCGTGAGGTGATCTCACCCTCGCCAGGGGCGATGGTGCGATGCCACTCGAGGGTGTCCCCGGCCCGCAGCGTGCCGGCGGGAACAAAGGCCCCGGCACCCGCGGAGGTGCTCCGCCACACCAGATGATCGGCGGTGACGTCGAGCGCGTGACCGGCCTTCGTCCAGATCCGCAGGACGTCCTTGACGCCGTTGGACTTGGTCGCGATCACCTGGGTCAGACCGTGCGCGTCGAAGACCTTCGTCCCCACCGCGTCCTCCTCCACCAGGGCGCCGATGGGAACCAGACCGGACGGCGTGCTGACGAGGGCATCATAGGGCTGGCACGCCGAGACCTGCTGCGGCGCGGGGGTTCCCACGTTGAACCAGACCGGCGAGTTGAAGCTGAAGACCTGGTGGAGCAGCATCCAGGCCAGTTCGTGCTCGAAGATCTCGGCGTCGGTGCCCGAGGCGAAGTAGCCGTGCTCGCGGCCGGCCGCGCCGTAGGCGTGCACGACCCGGTCGATCAACTGCCGCAGCGACCACTCCCGCCCCGGCGTGCCGGGCGCCCCGCGGAAGTACTTGCTGGTAACGATGTTGGAGGCGTTCACCGACCAGAACTGCGGGAACTCCACTCCCCGCTGCTCGAAGTTGACCGAGCCGTCCCGCCAGTTGGTCATGACGACGTCCCGGGACTCCCAGGTGACCTCGTCGTACGGGTGGACGCCGGCGGTGGTGCGTGACCGCTGGATCTTCAACCCACTCGCTTTCGCCGCTGACCTGCTCGGCTTCGTGCCGCGGCTGTCGGTCATGACGCTCCTCGTCTTCACTCGTCAGCTTCAACCTTCAACAATGTGTTGTGGGCATCCCCGCCCCGGGCCGCCGCCAGCGGACGTCGGGACGGTGCGGGGCCGGGCCTCGGCGCACGGCGGTGCCCGCGGGGACGAGCACGCGCACGGCGAACACGCATGACGAACGGCACCAGCCAGGTCGAGCCGGGCCGCAGGTGTGCCGTCCGGGAGGTCCGCGGTCCTCGCACGGCCGCGACGCGGGATGTCACCCATCGCCGGCGGGACCGGGCCGGCACGACGAACCAGGGCGATGTAGGACGCTTCCGGCCGGGTGGTCCCGGCCCTACCTGCTATGTACCTGCTGGGTGCCGGTCACCGGCGAGGCATCGACGGCGCCGCGCGGGACCGGTCGAGCTGGTCCATCCCGCGTGGTGGGAGGTCCGGCGGCCTCGGAGCGCAACGCGACGATCGCGGATTCGAAGTCGGTCAACGACTCGAAGGCCAGATACACCGAGGCGAAGCGGAGATAAGCCACCTCGTCGAGCTCACGGAGCGGACCGAGGATCGCCCGGCCGATCGCCTCCGCGGGCACCTCCGCCGACCCCGACGAGCGGACGGCATCCTCTACCCGCTGCGCCAGAAGCGCGAGATCATCATCCCGCACCGGCCGGCCCTGGCAGGCCTTGCGGACACCGGCGATGACCTTGGCCCGGCTGAACGGCTCGGCCGCCCCGCTGCGCTTGCGAACCTGAAGGGACGCCTCCTCCATCGTAGTGAACCGGCGACCGCAGGACAGGCAGGACCGCCTGCGGCGGATCGCCGAACCCTCCTCGGCCTCCCGACTGTCGACGACGCGACTGTCCGGATGCCGGCAGAACGGGCACCGCACGCGCTACGCCTCCTTCGCCCGCGCCGGAGCCGACCGCCCCGGACCGGGGACGACGGGACACCGTTGAGGACCCGGCATCCACGCCGGACGGACCACCTTGTGGATGGACCGCCAGCTCCCCGTGGAAGACCTGTGGAACAACCTGTGGGTGACTTACACCCCGGTAAGCACCAGATGTTGTGTCCAAGGTAGCGCACGGCCCCAGAGATGGGGACAGCACCCCCGTATGGTCCGTGTGGTCCGCACCGCACGCGGCACCGCACGTGGACGAAAGACGACGGTGCGCGAGCCCCCGCGCCGAGACACTCGTGGACCCGGGAAGCCGGGGAAGCCGGGCGTCAGGGAAGGAGTAACGACTGGCCCGGGGTGATCAGTGGCGACCGCAGGTGGTTCAGCCGCATCAGCCGGTCCACCACGACCCGGGTGTCGGCGCTCTCGTCGAGCGCCACCGCCACCGCCCACAGCGTCTCCCCCGGCACGACCAGATGGCGCCGCGGCGCCTCCGCGGCATCCGGCCCGGCGATCGACACCCCAGGCATGATCATGATTGCCACCGCCACGACAACCGCCACGACAATCGATACCACCACCACCCGACCCCGCCGGGTCAGCCGGAGCGGCGGGGGTGCGGGCGGGCGACCCGGCGGGTATCCCGCCGGCCGGCGACCCGCCCGGTCCCTGGCCGTCGACAGGTCGACGACCCGCGCCCTGTGTGCGGATCCCATGGCACCCTCCCGTTCCGACGACACCGAACGCCGAAGATCGAACCTTCGTTCGATCGAACGCGTGGTCGATTGTCGCATCGGGAACCGGAAACCGCCAGGAACACGCTCGAACAGACGTTTGAGATTCTGCGACCCGCCGGTTACCGTCGAGTCGATCGGGTGTGAACCGGGCGGTTTCCCTCGGTCACGGACGGCGGCGAGTCGGTGGGTGACGGCTTCCGGAGCGGGACGGTCCGCCGTGCGGCCACCGGCCGGCCGGTGGCCGCACGGCGGAAGAAAAACGCGACGAGGAGAGCGGTAAGCGATGACTAGCCAAGGCAGGGGTACGCGCCGGGGCGGAACCCGCGGCAACGTGCGAGCCTTTCCCGAAGGCCCCGCGGACGCGGGCCTGACCCCCCGGCAGCGCAAGGTGCTGGAGGTCATCCGGGCCGCGGTGGAGCGGCGCGGATATCCGCCCAGCGTGCGGGAGATCGGTGAGGCGGTCGGCCTCACCAGCACCAGTAGTGTGGCTCACCAGCTCAAGGTGCTCGAGGAGAAGGGCTACCTGCGGCGGGACCCGAACCGCCCGAGAGCGATGGAGGTGCTGACCGTCGAGCACCCCCGGCGACGCGCGGATGTGGGCGCGGGCGCGACGACGGTGGCGGGCACGATTCCCATCGTCGGTGAGGCGGCGCCGGGCACCACCGAAGGAAGCAAGTCGGACGCGGCCTACGTGCCGGTGCTGGGCCGGATCGCCGCCGGTGGCCCGATCCTGGCCGAGCAGGCGGTCGAGGACGTCTTCCCGCTACCCAGGGAGATCGTCGGCGAGGGCACTCTGTTCCTGCTCCGGGTCGTCGGCGACTCGATGATCAACGCGGCGATCTGCGACGGTGACTGGGTGGTCGTCCGCCAGCAGCCGGTCGCGGACAACGGGGAGATCGTCGCCGCAATGATCGACGGGGAGGCGACGGTCAAGCGTCTGCGGGTTCGGGCCGGCAAGATCTGGCTACATCCGGAGAACCCGGCCTTCGCCGACATCCCCGGTGAGGATGCGACCATCCTCGGCCGGATCGTGGCTGTGCTCCGCAGGGTTTGATGTGGATCGGCCGGCCGCCCGTCGGGCGGCCGGCCGGGTTGCCTCGCGTCTGATCGCTCCTGGGCTCAGGCCCGGTAGGCGTGCAGCTCCGCCGCGAGTCCCGAGGAAACCCGGGCGGACAGCCGGGTACCGGTCTCAGTGTGCTCCATCGTGAGCACCTCGCCGTTCGCGTGCACCCGGGAGACCAAGTCGCCCCGGGTGTAGGGCACGAGCACGCGCATCTCCACGTCGGGATGCGGCACCCGGGCACAGAGCGCGTCGACCAGCGCGGCCAGCCCCTCGCCCGTGCGTGCCGAGACGAACACGGCGTCCGGGGCGAGCTGGCGCAGCCCCGCGACGACCGTCGGCTCCACGGCGTCCACCTTGTTGACGACGATCAGCTCGGGAACGCCGCCCGCGTCGATGTCGTTGAGAACCTCGCGCACGGCGGAGATCTGCGCGGCCGGATCCGGCGATGATCCGTCCACAACGTGCAGGATGAGATCGGCATCGGCGACCTCTTCCAGCGTCGAGCGGAACGCCTCGACGATCTGATGCGGCAGATGCCGGACGAATCCGACGGTGTCGGTCAGGGTGAAGGCCCGGCCGTCCGGCAGGGTCGCCCGCCGCACGGTCGGATCGAGGGTGGCGAACAGCGCGTCCTCGACCAGGACACCCGCGCCGGTCAGCCGGTTGAGCAGCGACGACTTACCGGCGTTGGTGTAACCGGCGATCGCCACGCTGGGGACCTCGCCCCGCCGCCGGGCGGAACGCTTGGTCTCCCGCACGGTCGTCATCGCGGCGAGCTCGCGGCGCAACCGCGCCATCCTGGCCCGCAGCCGCCGACGATCGGTCTCGATCTTCGTCTCACCGGGACCGCGGGTACCGATGGGCGCCCGGCCGCCGCCACTGGCCGCGGCCCGCGACATCGACTCACCCCACCCACGCAGCCGGGGCAGCATGTACTGCAACTGCGCGAGCTCGACCTGGGCCTTGCCCTCGCGAGAGGTCGCGTGCTGGGCGAAGATGTCCAGGATGAGGGCCGTCCGGTCGATGACCTTTACTTTGACGACCTCCTCCAGCTGCCGCAGCTGACCCGGGGTGAGCTCGCCATCGCAGACCACCGTGTCCGCGCCGGTCGCCGCGACGACCTCGGCGAGCTCGCGGGCCTTGCCCGAACCGACGTAAGTCGCGGCATCCGGCCGGTCGCGACGCTGCACGAGCGCGTCGAGCACCACCGAACCGGCGGTCGTGGCGAGCGCCGCGAGCTCCGCCATGGAGCTCTCGGCCGACCGCGGGGAACCCGACGTCCATACGCCGATGAGGACGACACGCTCCAGCCGCAGCTGCCGGTACTCGACCTCGGTGACGTCGTCGAGCTCGGTGGCGAGACCGGGAACCCGCCGCAACGCGGCGCGATCCTCCAGGTCGAAACCGTCCCCAGAATCGTCGAAGAAGTTCGGCAGGTAAGACGGATCGGCATCGGTCAGCTTGATGAGGGATCTGTCGAGAGTGGACGCATCGAAGGCGTCAGCAGGAAGTGTCATACCATCCGTTCTCAACGCGGCCCGCTACCGCACCATTCCGCGATCATTCCGTGCCGCTTGCTCCGGCCGGGCCCCACGACCCGGTGGCCCGAGGAGGATCCGCCGGACCGGAAGACCCTGCCGCACTCGTGGCGCGCCTCCCCCTCGTTTCCCGGCGAATCCCGTCGCCAACCAGGGTCCCACGCCACCACGTCGATCGCGAACCGTTTTGCCGCCCCGCCGACGTAGCCTCTGCGCCGTGTACCACGAGTACCACGAGAGACGGGCCCACCGCCTCGCCGCGACGATCTGGGACAGCTCGGGCCGCCCGACTCCCCCGGACACCACGCGGACGACGGCGGACCGGCGTCCGGACGGCACCGGGCCCTCGGAGGGCACCGGGCACACAGGCGGCACCGGGCACACAGACTTGGTGTGCAGCCGGCGGGTGTTGCCGGACGGATGCATGGACATCATCTGGAGTTCCGACGCCAATCTGATCGTCGCGGGGCCGGACACGGCGGCGAAGCTGGTGCGCTGGGCACCAGGCGTGCGGCACGTCGGGCTCCGCTTCGACTCGGGCTCTGGACCATCTCACCTCGGAGTGGCCGCGGACGAACTGCGCGACCAACGCATCCCGCTCGCCGACCTGTGGGGCGACGGACCGGCGCAGCGACTCGCCGAGCGGCTCGCCATGGCCGCTGATCCCCTGGTCGCATTCGAGTCGTCGATCATCGCCCGGCCCGTTCACCCGGCGCTCGTGGACCGGTTGGTTCCCGCCGTTCTGGCGGGTGCCCGCGCCCGGGCGCCCGTGGACGACCTCGCGCGCATAGTCGGGCTGAGCGAACGCCAGCTGCTGCGTCGCTGCCGGCGCGTCTTCGGATATGGCCCGAAGACGCTCGCCAGGATCCTCCGGATGCAGGACGCCCTGCACGCGGCGCGGGCCGGCATCCCGTTCGCGGTCGTGGCGGCCGAGGCCGGCTACGCCGACCAGGCGCACCTCGCCCGGGAGGTACGCGCGCTCGCCGGAGTTCCGCCGACCCGTCTCATCCGAACTGCCAACGTTCAGGACGAACTGGACGTCTCGGTAGCTGATGTCGCGGATGTCGCGGATGTCGCGGCCACTACGGGTAGTGGGGCGTAGAGGTCGACGTGGTTGCCGTCTGGATCGAGCACGACCGCGTACCGCTGGCCCCAGAAGGCGTCCCAGGGCGGAAGGTGGCCGGCGTGACCGGCGCCGACGAGGTCGGCGTAGACCTCGTCGACCTCGTCCGGCGTGTCGCAGGCGAAGGCCAGCCCGACCCGCGGCGAGCCGGTACCCGCCGACCAGTGCGGATCAAAGGATCGGATGGTCGCCTCGCTGTCGAACGCGAGGCGTAGACCGCCGGGCAGCTGCACCTCGACGTGCGGCTGGGCGTCGGCTCCGGCGGGCAGATCGAGGCCGAGCCGGCGGTAGAACGCCAGGGACCGGGCCATATCAGCGACGATCACACCGGTCAGGGTGAACGATGGTGGCATGAGGGCACCGTAGGGCCGGCAGGCGGGCCGGGTCTTGTAGGAAACGGACACCTCACCCGACCGGGTCGTGGACCTCCGCACGGCGCAGCACGCCGTCGAAGACCAGCTCGGCGGGCCCTCGCAACAGCACGGTCTCCGGCTGCCAGATCACGACCAGGCCGCCGCCGGGCACATCCACCTCGACCTCGGCCGGCGCACCCGCCGGCCGAGCACCTCGCCGGGCCGCCCAG
>NZ_CDWWEW010000073.1:0-5065 GCF_977966315.1 Frankia sp. CeRuru1 | reverse complement strand
CCCCGACCCCACGTTCGAACACCCGCATCGCCACCCCACCCGGCCGGTCGACGACGATCTCCACATTCACCCCGTCCGGGAAGTCAACCGGGGAGAACGATGGTGGTCGGGTCAGGTCGAGCCGACGCAGCCCGGCGACGTCCAGGTCGCCGGCGAAGCAGACCGCGTGCGGATTACCCATCGAGACCGCGGTCGCGGTGAAGTCACGATCGGCGACGGTGACCGGGGCCCCGGGTCCGTCGATGATCCGCGGCGGTCCCATGTCGACCGTGACGTCACCGTCCACCGCGGCCTCGACGAGCCGCAGCCCGGCGCGGGTCGCGACGTGGAACCGTCCGGGCTGGGCGTATCCGGCGTCGACGAGGTAGCGGGCGAACACCCGGGCGCCGTTACCGCACATCTCGGCAACCGAACCGTCAGCATTGCGGTAGTCCATGAACCAGCGCGCCCGGCCGGCCAGACCGGCCGCCTCGGGAACCGCGGCGCAGAGCACCACCCGCAGCACCCCGTCGCCCCCAATGCCGGTCCGTCGGTCGCACAGCGCGCGCACCAGGTCCGCGGTGAGGTCGAGGTCCCCGTCGGGATCCGGCAGCAGGACGAAGTCGTTGCCCGTCCCGTGGCCCTTGACGAATCGCAGTCCCAGCTCGTCCCGCACGTCGCCGATCGTACGGGGGATGCCGCTCGGCACCTGACGACCGGGCTCCCGCGGCGGCGTCAGCCGGCTGCGGCCCGCGCCCACTCCCGCATCCGGTCGTCGGAATGCGACGGCTTGTACCAGCGGTCGGGCCGGCCGCGCCCGAGAGCGATCATCCGAGCGTCCTCCACCGGCACCGGCGGACAGAACACCGGTCCGATGGCGCGATCGCAGTCGAGATCCACCACCCGGGACGCCAGGCGCGCGGTGTCGACATCGTCGGCGACGACGGGCAGGCCGCGTTGGTGGGCAAGCCGGACGATGGCCGCGAGCACGGCCTCACCCTCGAGGTCCTTCATCGTCGCCCGCAGGAACAGACCGTCGATCTTGACGAGGTTCAACGGCAGCTGGTCGAGCACGGCCAACGAGCCCAGCCACGTGCCGAAGGACCCGACGGCGATCGCCACCCCGAGGGCACGCAGCCGGGTCAGCAACCGGGGCACCATCGGCGCGGCGAGTCCGAGGGTCTGCTCGCTGAACTCAAGGCCGATCGCCCCGGCCGGCAGCACCCGGCCCGAGACGAGCCGGTCGACCTCGGCCGCGAAGGCGAGGCTGGCAAGCTGGCGGCCATCGATGTTCACCCACAACCGGGGCGGGCGGATCGGCGTCCCGACCGCCATTCGATGCCAGGTGCGCGCCTCGGTCACGGCCATCCGCAGCACCCACTGGTCCACCTGATGGACGAGGCCCGCGGCCACGGCGATCGGCATGAAATCCGCCGGGCCCAGCACCCCGCGTTCCGGGTGCAGCCACCGCGGATGGGCTTCCATCCCCGGCACCGACCCGTTGCGCAGGTCGACCTCCGGTTGGAAGTGCAGCCGCAGCGAACCATCATCGAAGGCGGCGTAGAGCGCGGGGACGAGAGTCAGGTCGGGTGGGGTACCAGCATCATCGGGTGGGGTACCAGCATCAGCGGTGGGCGCGGTCACATCGATCTCTCCAGACGCCGTGCGGGACCGGCCGCCGCGCACCGGCCACCGGCGACGCCGCGCATTGGCGGCGGCCCGATCGACCCCGACCCGGTCGGCCGATCACCCGTCAGAGCGAACCCACCAGCCGTCGCACCTGGGTGACATCTGGTTGGTCCAACCAGGCTATCCGGTTATCCCGCCGGAACCAGGACCTTTGTCGACGGGCAAAGCGCCGCGTCGCCGTAATTGTGGCGAGCTTGGCCTGTTCAGCGGAGTCCATTGCGCCGTCGAACCAGGCCAGAACCTGGGCATAGCCCAGTGCGCGAGACGCGGTTCGGCCTTCCCGCAGGCCGCATTCCACCAACCTTCGCACTTCGTCAGGAAAACCAGCACCCCACATTTTCTCCACCCGGTCCGTGATCCGTTGGTCGAGATCGGGGCGATCCACGCCGATCTGCACGACCTCATAGACCGAGCGGTGCTCCGGCAGGGTGGCCGTGAAGGTTCCGGTGAGCTCGACGACCTCCAGGGCACGCACAATCCGCCGGCCGTTGCTGGGCAGGATCGCCGCGGCGGCCTGCGGTGCCAGCGCGGCCAGCCGGTCGTGCAGCGCCGGGGCGCCGACGCGGGCCAGTTCCTCCTCCCACCGCGCCCGGACGCCCGGATCGGTCCCCGGGAAGGTCAGATTGTCGAGAACCGCGCGGACGTAGAGCCCGGAACCGCCGACCAGCACCGGAATGCGCCCGGCGGCGAGCAGATCGTCGATTACCCGGCGGGCGTCCACCTGGAAGCTCGCGACGTCCGCGGGATGCGTCACGTCCCACACGTCGAGCAGATGGTGGGGCACCCCGCGACGCTCCGCCTCGGGAACCTTGGCGGTACCGATGTCCATCCCGCGGTAGAGCTGCATCGAGTCCGCGTTCACCACCTCGCCGCCGAGGGCGAGCGCGATCTCGATGCCGAGGTCGCTCTTCCCGCCGGCGGTCGGCCCCACGACCGCCACCACCGGCCCCCGGCGCGGTTCCTCCTGCCTGTTCATCCTCGCTCGGCAACATCCCGTGTCCAGAGGGCAACCAGATAGCCGATACCGTACGGCGCGTCGTCATACCGGAGGTCACTGTTCCATGCCCCCGGGCCCAGGGACCCCGGGCCCGGGCCGTCCCGGGTCGCGGCGAGCAGGGCGCCGGCCAGGACCTGCCAGGACGCCCGGCCCGCGGCGAGCAGCTCCCGGGCCAACCCCGGGTCCAGGGCGAGCAGGCCGGCTGGATCCCCCGCGGCCAGCGCCGCGGCGGCGGTCGCGTCGAACGCCGCGGCCCGTGGATCCAACCCGCCGGGAGCCTTCAGCGTGCGACAGGCCGAGCCGTCGCCCATCACGAGCAGTGCGAGGCGTCCCTGCGGAGCGGAGCCCGCGACCAGCCGCGATCCGAGTGCGACGGCCCCGTCCGGGGAGATCTCCGCGGGCACCCCGACGGCGGTGCGGGCGCCGGGCCAACCGACGGCGCCCAGCAGCCAGGCGCCGATCGTGATCGACAACGGTAGAGGGGGCGACGGTAGGACGGGCGACGACGGGACAGACGGCGACTCGGGGGCCAGCGCGGTCGGGCCGAGGTCCACCCGGAGATCCACGCCGAAGCCGGCCAGCGACCCGAACGCGGCGGGGCCGTAGGACACCTCGGTCGCCGCGTCACCCACCACCACGATCGTGTCCGGCTCGGTGGCACACAGCAGGCGCACCGCGTCCACCGCGACGGCCCGTGCCTCGATCGGCTCACCACAGCCGACCTCGGGAACCAGCAACGGAGGATGAGGACAGACCGCGGCGGCGACGAGGGTCATCGACGTACCGGAGTACAGCAGGCGTCCGCGCCGGCCGACGCCGCGCCAGCAGACGCCGCGCCAGCAGACGCCAGGCCAGCAGACGCCAGGCCGACGGGACCGGGCGAGGACGGCCGCAGGGACGGGATGCCCAGGGTGACGATCGGCCGTCCGCCTGCCGGCTGCTGCGCGGCGGCCGCACCGCCACCGTCACGCCCGAGCGCCCACGCGTCCCCCGCACGGGTCGCCCGGTGGGACCACAGGGGGCCGTCGGCGGTGAGGTGGTGGGGTGCCGCCCGCGTCACCACCGTCTCGACGACGTCGCCCGGGCGCACCGTAGGCGCGACCGCGGGCGCGACCGCGGCGCCGCCCGCCCTCGAGCCCGAGCCGGTGGGCGAGCTCGCGGCCTCGTCCGCGCGGAAGTGCACGAGCCGTCCGTCCCGGGCCCGGCCGGACATCCGGCCGGTGGCGCCGTCCTTGCGCCCCTCTCCCTCCGAGACCAGCACCTCGACCCGCCGGCCGACCAGGGCCCGGTTCTCCGCCCAGGAGATCTCGTCCTGCAGGGCCACCAGCCGGGTATACCGGTCGGCTACAGTCGCCCGGTCCACCTGGGCGTCCATGGTCGCTGCCGGGGTGCCCGGGCGAGGCGAGTACTGGAAGGTGAAGGCGCCGGAGAACCGGGCCGCCCGCACCACGTCGAGGGTGTCGGCGAAGTCCGCCTCGGTCTCGCCGGGGAAGCCCACGATGATGTCGGTGGTGATGGCCGCGTCGGGCATGACTGCCCGCACCCGCTCGACAATGCCGAGGAACCGGTCCCGACGGTACGAGCGGCGCATGCGGCGCAGCACGGTGTCCGACCCGGACTGCAACGGCATGTGCAGCTGGTGGCACACGTTCGAGGTGGTCGCCATGGCCTCGATGACGTCATCGGTGAAGTCGCGCGGATGCGGTGAGGTGAAGCGGACACGTTCCAGACCGTCGACGCGACCGCAGGCGGCCAGCAGCTTCGCGAAGGCACCGGGATCTCCCAGGGAGCGCCCGTAGGAGTTGACGTTCTGCCCCAGCAGCGTGATCTCCAGGGCGCCCTCCGCGACCAGGGCCTCGACCTCGGCGAGCACGTCGCCCGGCCGGCGGTCACGCTCGCGGCCACGCAGGCTGGGGACGATGCAGAAGGTGCAGGTGTTGTCGCATCCCACGCTGATGCTGACCCAGGCCGAGTGATGGCTGGCCCGCCGGGTCGGCAGAGAGCTCGGGAAGACCTCCAGGGCCTCGGCGATCTCGACCTGGGCCGCCGCGTTGTGCCGCGCGCGCTCCAGCAGCACGGGCAGTCGGTGCAGGTTGTGCGTGCCGAAGACCACGTCAACCCAGGGTGCCCGGTCAAGGATCGCGGCCCGGTCCTTCTGGGCGAGGCAGCCCCCGACCGCGATCTGCATGCCCGGATGGCCCTTCTTCACCGGGACGAGCTGGCCGAGGTTGCCGTACAGGCGGTTGTCGGCGTTCTCCCGCACCGCGCAGGTGTTGAACACGACTACATCCGCCTCGCCGCCGGGATCGACCGGGGAGTAGCCGGCGGATTCCAGCAGCCCACAGAGCCGTTCGGAGTCGTGGACGTTCATCTGGCACCCGAACGTGCGGACCTCGTAGC
>NZ_CDWWEW010000072.1:15709-16763 GCF_977966315.1 Frankia sp. CeRuru1 | reverse complement strand
ACGCAGGTGGAGGACACGAAGAAGCCATCGGCGATCATGACGGTTTGTGAGAACTCGTAGTGATCAACCGATGGCTTCGTGCCCCAGCGTAGACCCGGACGGATGGAGCGCCGACTTCGAGGCCTTCGCAGCCCGACTTGATCGCCGCTTTCGCCGGGTCGAGTCCCGGCAGCGGATGCGCCGCTTCCTGCGCGGCATGATGAGCGAACTACAGAGAGTCAACTGCTGGACGCTCGCCCAACACGCGGGCGAGGGCCGGCCGGGGCCGATGCAGCACTTCCTGTCGAAGGCCGTGATGGACGACGACGGCCTTCGTGCCGATCTTCGTGACTACGTCACCGAGACGCTCGGCCACCCCGAGGGCGTGCTCGTCATCGATGAGACGGGAGACCTGAAAAAGGGAACGGCCACCATCGGTGTTCAACGGCAATACACCGGAACCGCCGGGAGAATCGAGAACTCACAGGTCGCGGTCTATCTGACCTACGCATCCCCGATCGGGCACGCCCTCATCGATAACGCTCTGTACATGCCGACGTCGTGGCTGGACGACCCCGCACGACTCGAGGCCGCCGGCGCACCCGAAGCTCTCGAGTTCGCGACAAAACCCCACCTCGCCCAAAAGATGATCGAAAAGGCGCTCGACGCAGGTGTCCAGACACGCTGGGCCACCGGGGACGAGGTCTATGGGGCGAACCCAGACCTGCGGGCCGCGGTCGCCCGGCGCGGGGTCGGCGCCGTCCTCACCGTCGCGAAAAGTGAGATGGTCACTACGAAGACCGGGCCGAAGAAGGCGATCGACATCGCCGTCATCCTGCCCGCCAAGGCGTGGAACCGTATGTCCGCAGGTCACGGCTCCAAAGGAGAGCGGCTCTACGACTGGGCGATCATCGAGGTGACCGACGGCGACCTGCCAGGCCACCACTATCTGATGATCCGACGGAGCATCAGCGACGGCGAGTACGCGTTCTACCGCGCCCAGAGCCGGACCCGCATCCCGTTGCGCACTTTTGTCCGGGTAGCTGGTATTCGCTGGTCGGTCGAAGATGATTTT
>NZ_CDWWEW010000072.1:0-15562 GCF_977966315.1 Frankia sp. CeRuru1 | reverse complement strand
GGAGTACTAGCGGGCAAGCCGTCGCAGCGACTCCGACCTGCGCTCCGGGCGGTGCACCCGCCTCCCGCGTCGGTTCGGCGGGGACCACCCATGGCCCGCTGAACCGCCGCGGCGCGCGGATGCGAGGCCACGGGCCAGCGCCGCTGGTCGGCTGGCGCGCCGCCCATGCTCGGGGTGAGCGTGCCGCAGTCGGTCGAGGCCTCGGTCGGCCGTCAGTGTTTGACGAGGCGGTCGGCCGTCTCGCGGAGCGCGGCCAGACGGGCGCGGTACTCCTGCTCGTCGATCTCCCCGCGGGCGAAGCGGTCGGCCAAGACCTGCTCGGGAGACGGTCCGGCGGGCCCACCGGCGGCCGGAGGCGCGGCGGGTGGCCACATCGGGGGACGGCCGCGATCGCCGGCGTGGGTCAGCGCCCGTACCACCAGCACCGCCCCGATGATGAGCACAGCCCAGAACAGCAGCATGCCCAGGGACATCGCGAACCAGCCCCAGCCGCTCATTCCATAGCCGTCGTGCCAGTACATCATCACTGTCACCTCCCGGAGCGAGCGGACGGGACGGCCCGAATCGGTCCCCACGCCGCGCTCCCTCCCGCTTCCAGAGTGCGGCGAGTCGCGCTGGAGCGCAGGTGCTGGATGATCCGACGTCGCCGGGTCAACCCGCTCACCGCCGTGTGCCCAATTGCCCAGCATGGTCAGCTCTGCGCCGAGCCGACGACGGACTGACCATCCACGCAGGGCCTGGGGCGAGGACCGAGAGGTCGCCGCGGGTTCGGTGACCGCTGGTCGGCCTACGTCGCTGTCACGTCGCGTCCACCCCGGCGTTCATCGCACGCCACCATCGCGCCGTCGCCGGGGACCGGGAGGAGGGGCCAGGCGGACAAGCCGTGGGGACGGCAGTCCCGGTAGGTCAGGCTGAACAGGCCGACAGCGGTGCCTGGACGACGTCGCGGGATTGTTTTCGTGACGCTGCTGCTGCCGTTGGGTGCCTGGCTCGTCGCGCGCACGCTGCGTGCCGGTCGCACCAGCAGCGCCTCCCTGCCCCATCCCAGCACCGTCACGGCCCTGGCACTGGTCGTCGGAGTCGTCGGCGGCATCTACGGCATCGGCGGCGGCTCGATCCTGGGCCCGCTCCTCGTCGGGCGCGGCATGCCGGTCGCCGTGGTCGCCCCCGCCACACTCGCCTCGACGTTCCTCACCTCCCTCGTCGGCGCCGCCACCTACGGCATGCTCGCCCTGACGACGCCCGGGAACATCGCACCCCACTGGGCGCTTGGTCTGGCCTGCGGCGCCGGCGGGCTCTGCGGCGGCTACCTTGGTGCAAGGCTCCAGCCCCACCTACCCACGACCGCCCTGAAACTGCTGCTCGGAACCCTGGCGATCGCTCTCGCCGCCGTGTACCTGGTCCACGCCAGCTGAAGCACCCCTGGACACGACCCGGCGCAGCGGACCCCGGCTCACCGCCCCGGAGGAGCACGGCACCCCGCGCAGGCGACGGCGGCCCGGACCGCCCGGTCCACGAGGCGGCAAGGCCCGTGCGGCGCTCGGTGGAATCCGGTTCAGTGACTCGGTGCCGATCGCCCGTCGGCTCCTGGAACTGCTCGAGGAGCGCGGCTGGCGCGGCTGGACCAAGTTCGAGCGGATCTGTCCGAAATAGCGCCATCGGCAGTGCCGGATGTTCCGCCGCTTCCGTACATCGGCAGAAGCGCGCATTGAATCATGGTCTACGGACCGCGATCGTCAGCGCCAGAGTGACGGAGTGTTTACCTCAGTAGGGTGGGGCAGCTTCCGACTGTGTCTGTCACCGATCAGGGACCACCGGGGCGGGCGCTTGTCGGGCGTTCTGGTAAAGGAAGGTGCGGGAGACCCCGGCCCGCCGAGCGACAGCCGGGTAGGTGACCGGAGTCCGCTCGCGGCGCATGGGTGCGCGGCGTCGCCTCGATGAGTAGATCACCACGACGACCCGGCACGGCTCGACCTCGTCCTGGTCCCCGGCATGGGCCACAGCCTCGCCGCGGTATCGTCGCGTGCCCGCCGTCTCACTGCCCACGGAAGCGGGATCGCTCCACACCAGACAGATCCCGTGTACCAGACAGATCCCGTGTACCAGACAGATGGAGACACGATGAGCACGGCCACGAGGACGGACCCGCAGTCGCCGGCGCCGCACGTTGCCGACCGCCGAGATGTGATCCGCGTGCACGGCGCGCGCGAGAACAACCTCAAGGACGTCAGCATCGAGATCCCGAAGCGCCGGCTGACGGTGTTCACCGGCGTCTCCGGCTCGGGCAAGAGCTCGCTGGTGTTCGGCACGATCGCCGCCGAGTCGCAGCGGCTGATCAACGAGACGTACAGCGCCTTCGTGCAGGGCTTCATGCCGACGCTGGCGCGGCCCGAGGTCGACGTACTCGAAGGGCTGACGACCGCGATCATCGTCGACCAGCAGCGGATGGGCGCCGACGCCCGCTCCACGGTCGGCACCGCCACCGACGCGAACGCGATGCTGCGCATCCTGTTCAGCCGGCTCGGCAAGCCGCACATCGGCTCGCCCAACGCGTTCTCCTTCAACGTCCCCTCGGTCCGAGCGGCCGGCGCGGTCACGGTCGAACGCGGTGCCGGTAAGACCAAGACCGTGAAACAGACCTTCACCCGCATCGGCGGCATGTGCCCGCGCTGCGAGGGCCGGGGCACGGTCTCCGAGATCGACCTCACCCAGCTTTTCGACGACTCCAAGTCGCTCGCCGAGGGCGCGATCACCATTCCCGGCTACAAGGTGGACAGTTGGTGGACGGTGGGGATCTTCATCGAGTCGGGCTTCCTCGACCCGAACAAGCCGATCCGCCAGTACACGAAGAAGGAGCTCCAGGACTTCCTCTACAAGGAACCGACCAAGGTGAAGGTCAACGGTGTCAACCTCACCTACGAGGGGCTGGTCCCCAAGGTCCAGAAGTCGTTCCTCGCCAAGGACCCAGACGCGCTGCAGCCGCATATCCGCGCGTTCGTGGACCGGGCGGTCACCTTCACCGCCTGTCCCGACTGCGGCGGCACCCGGCTCAGCGAGGCGGCCCGCTCCTCGCGGATCGGCGGGATCAACATCGCGGAAGCCTGCGCGATGCAGATCAGCGACCTGGCCGAATGGGTCCGCGGCCTCGACGAGCCGTCGGGCGCGCCGCTGCTCGCCACGCTGCGGCGGACCCTCGACTCGTTCGTGGAGATCGGGCTGGGCTACCTCTCGCTCGACCGGCCGTCGGGCACGCTGTCGGGCGGCGAGGCGCAGCGCGTCAAGATGATCCGCCACCTCGGCTCCTCACTCACCGACGTCACCTACGTCTTCGACGAGCCCACCACGGGCCTGCACCCCCATGACATCCAGCGGATGAACGACCTGTTGCTACGGCTGCGGGACAAGGGCAACACGGTGCTCGTCGTGGAGCACGAGCCGGAGACGATCGCGATCGCCGACCACGTCGTCGACCTCGGCCCCGGCGCCGGCACGGCGGGCGGCACCGTCTGCTTCGAGGGCACCGTCGAGGGGCTGCGGGCCAGCGGCACCCGCACCGGCCGCCATCTCGACGACCGGGCCACCCTCAAGGAGACGGTGCGGACGCCCACCGGCCGGCTCGCGATCCGCGGCGCGACGGCGCACAACCTGCGCGACGTCGACGTCGACATCCCGCTCGGGGTGCTTGTCGTCGTCACCGGCGTCGCCGGCTCCGGCAAGAGCTCGCTCGTACACGGGTCGATCCCCCGTCTCTCGGGGCCAGCCGGCGCGGGTGTGGTGTCGATCGACCAGGGCGCGATCCGCGGCTCGCGACGGAGCAACCCGGCGACGTACACCGGACTGCTCGACCCGATCCGCAAGGCGTTCGCGAAGGCGTGCGGCGTGAAGCCGGCGCTGTTCAGCGCCAACTCCGAGGGCGCCTGCCCCACCTGCAGCGGCGTCGGGGTCATCTACACCGACCTGGCGATGATGGCCGGCGTCGCCACCACCTGCGAGGAGTGCGAGGGGAAACGGTTCGAAGCATCGGTGCTGGAGCACCACCTCGGCGGGCGTGACATCAGCGAGGTGCTCGCGATGTCGGTGACCGAGGCCGAGGAGTTCTTCGGCGCCGGCGAGGCGCGCACGCCGGCCGCGCACGCCATCCTCAGCCGGCTCGCCGACGTCGGGCTCGGCTACCTCAGCCTCGGCCAGCCGCTCACCACGCTGTCCGGCGGCGAGCGGCAGCGGCTCAAGCTGGCCACCCACCTGGCCGAGAAGGGCGGCGTCTACGTCCTCGACGAGCCGACCACCGGCCTGCACCTCGCCGACGTCGAGCAGTTACTCGGCCTGCTCGACCGGCTCGTCGACGCCGGCAAGTCGGTCATCGTCATCGAGCACCACCAGGCGGTCATGGCGCACGCCGACTGGATCATCGACCTCGGTCCCGGCGCCGGCCACGACGGCGGCCGGATCGTCTTCGAGGGCACCCCCGCCGACCTCGTCGCCGCCCGCTCCACCCTCACCGGCGAGCACCTCGCGGCCTACGTCGGCACCTGACCGAGGACACCGGCGTGCTGTTCGAAGCGGACCGGGAAGCTGGCGATGCCGCGCAGGACGAGGTTCCTACGGTAGGCGAGGTCGTCCGTGAGCGGCGTCATCGTGATCCCTCTCCGGATGAGCTCGTGCAGCACCATCTCCATCTCCAGACGGGCGAGCGGCGCGCCGAGGCAGTAGTGGATGCCGAGGCTGAACGTGAGATGACGCTTCGCGGGCGTCTGGCCCGCGTACCGGGTGATGTCGAACCGCTCGGCGTCAGGGAACGCCGCCGGATCCCGGTTGGCCGAGCCGAAGAGCAACACGACGCCGTCACCGGCCTGGAACGTGTGCCCGGCGAGTTCCGTCCGCTGGTGGGCGAGGCGGGTGGTCATGTGCACCGGCGAGTCGTAACGCAGCATCTCCTCGACGGCGGGCTCTGCCAGCCGCGGGGTGGATCGGAGCAAGGCGTACTGGTCGGGGTGGCGGATCAACGCCAGGATGCCGTTGGCGACCAGGTTGACACTTGTCTCGTGCCCGGCTACCAGCAGCGTGACGCAGGTCGCGAGCATCTCGTTCTCGGTCAGGACGTCGCCCTGCTCCTCGACGGCGGCGAGCTCGCTGATCAGGTCATCGGCCGGCTCGGCGCGACGCCGGGCGATGAGGGCACGGAAGTAGGACACGAAGTCGCGGGCGGCCTGGGAGCGTGCGTCACGTTCCTCGGGCAAGAGGAGCGGGTCGGGGTCGAACCCGCGGGCGAGCGCCCCCGACCAGCGCTGAAGGTCCGGATGGTCCTCGGCCGGCGCGCCGAGCAGCTCGGCGATGATGGTGAGCGGCAACGGGTAGGCCAACGCGGTAATCACGTCGACCTCGCGGGCCTCGACGATCGCGTCGAACAGGTCCGTGACGAGTTGCTCGATGCGGGGCCGCAGGTTGGCCACCGTGCGCGGGGTGAACGCCTTGCTGACCAGCCCGCGCAGCCGGGTGTGGTCGGGCGGGTCCATCCAGAGGAACGAGGTCGGCAAGTCAAGGGTGTCGACGCCGGGATGGAACAATTCGGCTTCGTGGGCGTGACTCCAGGTGTTGTCCTGGAGAACGGTCGCGCAGTCCTGGTAGCGGGTCACCAGGTGTACGCCCAGCGGAGTAGGAAAAAGCGGTTCGGCCGCGCGGGCCGCGGCGTACCGGGGATAAGGGTTGGGCCAGTGCTCGGGATCGAACGCATCGAAGACGACCTGCGGCACGCCGGCGCGAGGGGCGGTGACGTCCGGTTCGGCACCCGTTTCGTTCACGCTCATTGGTCTCCCTGGAATGCGGTGGGCCGGGCGTCGTGGGCGGTCGGTCAATCCCGAAGGCGGACCGGAAGGGTGTCCAGCCCGTGGATGGCGACCGTGTTGCGCCAGACGGGTTCGTCGGTCAGTGACAGCCCGGGGGCGCGGCGCAGGAGGGTGTCCACGGCGATCTGAGTCTCCAGCCGGCCGAGATGCGCGCCGAGGCAGTAGTGGAGCCCCTCGCTGAACGAGAGGTGGCGCGGCGCGGGGGTGCGGCCGGCGAACCGGGTGATGTCCAGACGCTCCGGATCGGTGTACACGGCGGGGTCGCGGTTGGCGGCGGCGGTCAGGATGACGATGCCGTCCCCCCGCGCGAACGTATGCCCGGCCAGCTCCCGTTCCGCCAACGCGACCCGGTGGGTGAACTGCACGGGCGGCTCGTAGCGGAGCAACTCGTCAACGGCGGGCGCCGCGAGATCGGGATCGGCAAGCCAGAGCGCGATCTGGTCGGGGTTGCGCACCAGGGCCACGACACCCTTGCCGATCAGGTCGGAGACGGTCTCGTACCCCCCGATCAGCAACCCCACGGACAGCCCGAGTGCCTCCCGGCCGCTCAGCTCGCCGCGGTCCTCGGCCGCGCACATCCCGCTCAGCATGTCGTCGCGAGGATCCTCGCGCCGCTGCGCGAGTAGCGCCGCGAAGTACGCCTCGAACTCCCGCATGGCCTCCGGCCTGCGCGCCAGGCTCTCGGGCGACTGCAGGACGTCCGGGTCCGTGCCGCGGACGATGTCCAGCGACCACTTCTGGACCGCGGGGTAGTCCTCGGGCGGGATGCCAAGCATGTCGCCGATGAGGGTGAGCGGCAGTGGCCGCGCGAATGCCTCCATCAGGTCGACCTCGCCGGCCTCGATCGCCGCGTCGAGCAGCGCATTGACGAGATCTTCGATCCGCTGCCGGAGCCCCTCGGTGCTGCGCGGGACGAACGCCCGTTTGACCAGCCCGCGTAGCCGAGTGTGGTCCGGCGGGTCCATCCGCAGCATCGACCCCGGCACGTCGTCGGGAGCCACTCCTGGACGGAAGGGGTTGATGCCCTCCTCGTAGCCGTGGCCCCACAGCGCGTCCGTGAAAACCGCCGAGCACTCCTCGTAGCGTGTCGCCATGAGAATACCCGGACTGATCGGGTACAGCGCGGCGAAATCGCGGACGGCCGCGTACCGCGGGTAGGGGTTGGATCGGTGCATGGGGTGAAAGGCGTCGAAGACAACCTGCGGCGCAGTGGACACGTCCACGCCCCTCTCTCGGCACGGGTGCCACAAAATCATCTCGCTGGAGTTCCGTTGATTACAGTGCCGTTGATGACAGCCTCTGCCGACTACCACGAGATGAACATTCTTCGAACTGATTCGGTCGCGATGTCGATGGAATGCTCACATAAACGCCCCGTGCGCCGCAAGGTCGTCTATGGCGCGATAGGAGAAATGGATCGCCGGTGTAAACACCCGGCGAGGCGAGGAATAATCCGTGTCGGAGTCCCAGCGGACGTCGATCGACGCCATATGTGACCATGGGGGCACTGATTTGTCCACCTACGTGTTGGACCAGGGGCATCCGGACGAGCGCACCCGCCTCGAAGCGATGGCGCAGCTGTGGGACCCGGGCACCATGCGGCTCGTGGCGGCCCTGGGTATCGGCGCTGGGCATCACTGCCTCGAGGTCGGCGCGGGCACCGGCTCGGTCGCCCGGGCCCTGGCCGAGGTCGTCGGCCCCGCGGGGCACGTCCTCGCGGTGGACCGCGACATCCGCTTCCTCGACCGGCTACCGGAGCCGGTGGAGGTCCGGCGCATGGACGTGATGGTCGACGATCTTCCGCACGCGCGGTTCGACCTGGTCCACGCCCGGCTCCTGATCGCACACCTCCACCCCCATCGGCGTGCGCTCCAACGGCTCGCGGCGGCGGTCGCACCAGGCGGCTGGCTTCTGATCGAGGAGGTCGATTGGACCTGCGCCGACCTGGTCGTCCCGGAGGCGCCGATACACACCGCCATGGTCCGCGCGCTGCAAGGGCTCATAGGCGAGGGTGGCGGGTTTGACGCGACCTATGGCCGCCGACTCCTCGGCGATGTGCTCAGCCTGGACCTCACCGACGAGTCCGCGCAGTACCACGGCGTTCAGTCCCGCGGCACCGGCGAGTCGTGGCTCGCCTGGCAGCTCCTCGTGGAGCGGTTCCAGGAGAGCATCATTGAAGCCGGACTGCTGACCCGGGACGAGGTGGACCAGTGGTGGTCCCTCAGCCGCGACGAGAACAACCTCCTCATCAGCGCGGCGATGTTCGCCGCCTGGGCCCGGCGGTCCTGCCAGCCATGATCGCTGATGGGTCTCCGGGCCGTCCGCCCGCCGGTCGTCGCGAGGTGTACCGGATCACCGCAGCCGCGTAGCGACCGGACGGATGGTGATTTCGGGACCCCAAACCAAGATTGTCAGCCCCAGCTGGCAAACGGTTCTTGTGCTGCCGCGTCCCCGTGGAGGCGTGTTTCGCGGTTCGTGAGGTCCGCGGGCCGGGTAGGACGCCGTTCGACCAGGCAGGAGCCTTCGAAGGGGCTCATCACACGCCGCCCTGCCGGGGTGGGCTGGCCCCGGGCCGGCAGGGGCTCGCCGTGAACAATATCATTATTGCAGCGACCGCCTTCGCTGTGGTCTTCCCGGCCGAGCTGCCGGACAAGACGTTCGTGGCGGCACTCGTTCTGGGCGCCCGCTACCGGCCGCTGCCGGTTCTCGCTGGGATTTGGGCAGCGTTCGCAGTGCACGTCGGCGTCGCCACCGCCGTCGGCGGCTTGGTCGCGGCACTGCCCCGAAGGGCTGTCGAGTTGGTCGCCGGGGCGCTGTTCTTCGTCGGTGCGGTCCTCCTCCTGCGTTCCCACCCCGCCGACCCCGCCGAACTGGAGGGGCACAAGGCCGCCGGCGTCGAGGGACCCGCCGCGAGACGCGTATGGGCCGAGGCGTTCGGTGTTGTCCTCGTCGCCGAGTTCGGCGATCTCACCCAGATTCTCACCGCTACCCTCGCGGCCCGCTACCACCGCCCGATTCCCGTCGGCGTCGGCGCGTTGCTGGCCCTGTGCACCGTCACTGGGCTGGCTGTCGCCTTTGGCCACTTCCTGCTGCGGGTCGCTCCGCTGCGCCGGGTCCAGCAGTTCGCCGCCCTCGTTCTGCTCGGCCTTTCCATCTCCACTATGATCGACGTCCTGCGCGGGTAAGGGAGATCCCTGGTCGGCGGCCGACACGCCGCCTGCGTGCGCGGGCTCCGGTCGGCGGTGCGCCCAGGCCCACCGGTCGCGAGCCGGTGGCACCCCAACTCAGCGTGGTGGCGGTGCGGGGGACCGGGTCGGAAGCCGACCGGAGTGACTGAACCGTGCCGCCCGCCGGTGCAGCCGGCGCCGGTGCCAGTGAGGTGGTTCGATCAGCGTCCCGGCGAGATGAGTGTAGAACTCGTGCTTACCGGCTTCGACGAGGGCAAGATAGCTGACGATCATGGCGAGGAGCGCGGCAAAGAACCCGATCGGCAGCGCGTGGAAGCCGAGTCCGCCGGCCAGCGGAGATGCCGGCAGCAGCGCGCCGACCACGACGACGAGCAGGGTGGCCGCCGTGAGGAGTCGGCCCGGGCGGCTACGGAGGAACGGCACTCGCCGGGTGCGGATCACAAAGATCACCAGGGGCTGGGTGGCGAGCGATTCAACGGACCAGCCGGAACGGAACAGGGTCGGGCCGGCATGGAAGACGTGGAGCATGATCGCGAAGGTGAGAAAGTCGAAGATCGAACGGTGACGCCGAGCGCGTCGAGGCGGGCCAGCGCCTGTGCGGCCGACGGCTTGGGCCGGTCAAGGAAGATCAGAAACCCGGCGAGGGCGAGATCGTGCTCGTCCTCGGCGGTCACCGTGTCCAGGTCCGGGGCGGGCTTGGACGCGATGGCGACGACCCGGCTGCCGGCGCGGAACTCGGCGTCGAGGACCGCCGCGGCCGAGCCGGGGACGTCGCGACACCGCGCCAGCACGCCTTCCGGAGCACCCTTGACGATCAGGACTCGGCCGTCCGGGCCGTCGGCCAGCACGGACGCGCGGCGCCGGTCGTGGTCGAACGGCGCGACGGCCACCTGGACGTTTGGACACCGGCAGACTGGCGGCACCGGGAGCCTGCCACAGCGCGGCGTCCAGCGGGTTGCCGCCAGCTGTCCCTGCCTGGTCGCCGGGTACTGCCGGGTTGCCGGGTACTTCGGTGCAGGCCAGGCCGAGTAGCAGGATCTGGTCCGACCGGGCACCGGTGGGGTCCAGGGCGTGGTGGAAACCGATCCGTCCTTCGGTCAAGGTTCCGGTCTTGTCGGTGAGCAGGACCTCGATGTCGCCGAGGTCCTCGATGCAGACCAGCCGCTTCACCAGCACCTTGCGGCGGGCCAGCACCAGGTTGATGACGAAGATCGAGCCGGTGAGCACGACGGCGACCCGGGCCAGTAGCCCGGAGAACCGGCGCAGCCCCACCTGGAACTGGGTCTCCTCATGCCGTTCGCCCAGCCCGAGCGCAATCCGGCCGAACTGGGTACGCGCGCCGGTGGCGACCACCACGGCCGCCGCCGAGCCGGTCCGCACGAGCGTGCCCATAAGCGCACACGACGCAAGCTCTCCCAGCGCGGCGCCGGCGGGCACCGGCGCCGGCCCCTTGGCCACCGGTTGCGATTCGCCGGTGAGGACCGCCTCGTCACATTCCAGCGCGACCGAGGACAGGATGCGCACGTCTCCGGGCACCACCGAACCCAGCTCAAGGCGCACCACGTCTCCGGGCACCAGCGCGGTCACCTCGCACGATGTCCATCGGCCATCCCGGCACACCACCGCCCGGTGACGCAACTGGGAGTGCAGATCCTCGGCGGCGCGTTCGGCACGGTACTCATTGGCGAACCCCAGCACCACTCCGAACATGACGATCACGCCGATGATCAGTGCGTTGGCGCGCTCCCCGACGAAGAACGACACCGCGGCCGCCACCAGCAGCAGCACAAGCAAGGGGCTGCGTACCTGGCGGACGAGCACCGCGAGCGCACGGGCGTGATGGGTGCGCACCGCGTTCGGTCCCACCCGGGCCCATCGCGCCGCCGCCTCCGCCGAGGACAACCCCACTGAGGTCGTGGCGAGCCGAGCCAGGACTACCTCGGTGGGCAGTGTCGCCGCGTCCGAAATCGCCAGCACGGACGCATCCACGATCCCGGTACCCATACCCCAACTGTTACGCTGCCAGCAGAGCAGACTCACGCTGAGCCGCGCCAGCTATCGCCAGCTGTGACGTGGCATGAGCTATGACGTGGCCTCAGAGCAGCCTAGCCGTGGCACCGTCCGGGGGCGGACCGCGATCACGACGTTGCCGATCTTCTGCCCGGACTCGACGTACCGGTAGGCCTCCACTCCCGGGTGAAGTCCTGCGTGGTGTGGTCGATGACCCTGTCGGCGCCCAGCCCTCGCACCAGGTCGACGCCGTCCGGACCGCACACCGCGGTCACCTGGGCGCCCAGACACTTCAGCAGCTGGACCGCCGCCGAGCCGATGGCCCCGGTCGCCCCGTTGACCAGGATCTGCGTACCGTCTCGGACCGGGATCCTGCTGATGAACGACAGAGCGTAGTGTGCGCCCACCGTGACCTCTGGATGCCGTGTGGGTGATGCTCGCGATGTCGATGGTGACGATCTCCGATGTTACCGGCATCGCCGTGGCAAGCGTGGTGCTGGCGAGGCCCGCCTCGGCTGGCCAGCCGGCCGGGCGCCTCAGCGGGGGCGGACGTGCCGGTCGAGGAAGGCGAGTGCCCGTGACCAGGCGTCGGCCGCGGCGACCGGGCGGTAGACCGCCTCCCGGTCGTCGCTGTGGAAGGCGTGGCCGGCCCCGGCGTAGCTGACCAGCTCCGTCGGGGCGCCCGAGCGTGCGGCCGCGGCCCGTAGGGCGGCGATCTCGTCGGTGGAGATCAGGGCGTCTTCCTCGCCGTAGAGGCCGAGCCACGGCCCGCGCAACGACGGTGCCGCCTCCACCAAGGCGGGGATGCCGGGCCAGTACGGTGTGCTGACCCCGCCGCCGTAGAACGACACCGCCGCGGCGAGGGGGTGCCGGGTGGCGGTGTGCAGCGCGACCGTGCCACCCATGCAGAAGCCGATGATCGCGCTCCGCTCGGCGGGGAAGCCCGCGTCGAGGAGGTGCCCGAGCGCCGCGTCGATGTCGGCGTCGATGCCCGCGCCGGACAGGGTGCCCATCGTCGGCGTGGCCGCGGCCCAGCCGTCGGCCGGGTCCACCTCGTCCAGCCCGTCGCGGTGATATAGGTGCGGGGCCACGGTGAGCCAGCCGGCACCGGCGAGCCGGTCGCAGACGGAGACCAGGTACGGCGTGATGCCTCGGGCGTCCTGGACGACGACCATGCCGCCGCGCGGCGGGTCCTCCGCGGCCGGGGCGAGGACTGTGAGCGGCAGCCCGCCGCGGCCGCGGACGACCTGCGCCCGCAGCCGGGCCCTGTCTTCGGCGTGATGTCGTGTTCGATGGGACGTCGCGTCGTTCGTTCCGGTTGCCATGGCGCCATCCTTTCCGCCGGCGAGCCTTCCCGCCCGATCCGCCTGTCCTGCCCATGGTCCGTCGACCACCTGGCGTCTGGAACCGCCGCGGACCGGCGGATGCACCCGGACACGCCGGGCCGCGACACGCCGCCAGACAGGCCCCGACAGTCTGAAGGCGTCACGCTACTCCCTGTAGTGGCCTGGCGGGTGTCGCTGGACGGAGGGAGGACGCGGTGAGGCAACCACTGCCGAGGATGGCGGCGACCTGGGGGGGCGCGGTGGACCCGGCGCACGTCGACCGAACCGTCGGAGCCCTCCTGTGGTGAGCGGGGGACGGCATCGTGGCGGCGGCGAACATGATCCTCTTCCGGGACAGCGCCCCCAGTCGGGACACTCGGCGCCGTCGCCCCCACTGGCCTCGGGCGAGACCGGCCTGTCCGGCCTGGCCGGCCTGCCCGATCCGGCTGATCCGGCCGGACGGGCGTGGGCCCGGCTCGGCGGCGTCGACGGGCTCGGCACGCCCGGTGCCCGGCGGATCGCCGTCATCACCGTCGGCATGGCCCTGCTGATGGGTGTCCTGGTCTGGCTGTACGGAACGTCCGTCACCAGCCTGCGCCCCCGGGACCTGCCGATCCTCACCGTGGGCCCGGCACCCGCGGCGACCGCGCTCGCCGACCAGATCAGCCGGGTGGAGCCGGGCGCCCTCACGGTGCGCACGGTGCCGACGGTGGCCGCCGCCGACCGTGCGCTGCGCGAGCGTGACGCCTACGCCGCGATCGTCATCGGCGGCAACGGCCTGACTCTGCGGGTCGCCTCCGCGGCGAGCCCGGCGGTCACCGAGGCGCTGACCCGGGGCATCCGGGTGTTCATGCCAGGTCTGGAGATCCCGGTGGTCGACGTGGTGGCCAACGCGCCACGGGACCAGGCCGGCGGCGGGCTGGCGGCCGGTTACCTCCCGTTGACGCTGGTGATCACCGCGGCCGGCGTGCTGCTGGCGCGGATGGTGGGGTCGCGGGTGATCCGGCTCGCCGGGCTCGCCGCGCTCGCGGTGCTCTCCGGCTTCGCCGGGGCCGTCGCGCTGCAGGGGGCGTTGGACGTCCTGCCCGGGGAGTTCCTGACGACGATGGCGGTCGTGACGTTGCTGGCGCTGGCCGTCGCCGGGCCGGTCCTGGGACTCGGTGCGGTCGCGGGCGTGCCGGGTCTCGTCGCCGCGGTGCTGGTTCTGGTCGCCGGTGCCGCCCTGTCGGCGGCGGCCTCCGCACCGGAGATGCTGCCACAGCCCTGGGGCGACATCGGCCAGTTCGCGCCGCCGGGGGCGGGTGCCACGCTGCTGCGCTCGACGGCCTACTTCGACGGTGCCGGCGGTGGCCGTCCGGTACTGGTCCTCGCCGGCTGGTTCGTCGTCGGGCTGGGACTGGCGGTCGTCGGTCGGCGTGGCGCGGCCGCGTTGCCCACCCGAGGGCTCCGGGGCACCGGTTGGGAAGGGGAAGCCGGTCGGTCGGCTCCCCGGTCGGTGGTCTCCGGGACCCAGGGCCGGGGGACGGTGCCGGGCCCGATGGCTGGCCCGCCCGTCGGGCCGTCCGTCCACAGGAGGGGCGAATCCGCCTCAGGGTGACATCCGGCCCGAGCGTCCCGGCGCGCCGAGGCGGCATCCGAGCATAGGGTCGCAGACGTGGACCGCCGCATCTTCGGACTGGAGAACGAGTACGGCGTCACCTGCGTGTTCCGGGGGCAGCGACGGCTGTCCCCGGACGAGGTGGCACGGTACCTGTTCCGTCGTGTCGTGTCATGGGGACGCAGCAGCAACGTGTTCCTCAAGAACGGCGCCCGCCTCTACCTGGATGTCGGTAGCCATCCGGAGTACGCCACCCCGGAATGCGACTCCGTGCCCGACCTGGTCACCCACGACAAGGCCGGGGAACGCATCCTCGAGGGCCTGCTTGTCGAGGCCGAACGACGGCTGCGCGAGGAGGGCATCGCCGGCGACATCCATCTGTTCAAGAACAACACCGACTCCGCCGGCAACAGCTACGGCTGTCACGAGAACTACCTCGTCGGCCGGCACGGCGAGTTCTCGAAGCTCGCGGACGTGCTGGTGCCGTTCTTGGTCAGCCGGCAGATCCTGTGTGGCGCGGGCAAGGTGCTGCAGACCCCGCGGGGCGCGGTGTACTGCATCTCCCAGCGCGCCGAGCACATCTGGGAGTCGGTGTCCTCGGCGACCACCCGGTCCCGGCCGATCATCAACACCCGTGACGAGCCGCACGCCGACGCCGAGCGGTTCCGGCGGCTGCACGTGATCGTCGGCGACTCGAACATGAGTGAGACGACCATGCTGCTCAAGCTCGGGGCGACCGACCTGGTGCTGCGGATGATCGAAGCCGGCGTGATGCTGCGGGACATGACCCTGGAGAACCCGATCCGGGCGATTCGCGAGGTCAGCCACGACATGACCTGCCAGCGCAGGATCAAGCTGGCCAACGGGCGTGAGGTCAGCGCGCTGGACATCCAGCGGGAGTACTACTCCAAGGCGGTCGAGTTCGTGGAGCGCCGCGGCGGGGACGAGGTCGCCAAGCGGGTGCTCGACCTGTGGGGCCGCACCCTGCTCGCGATCGAGACCGACGACCTTGAGCTCGTCGCCCGTGAGATCGACTGGGTGACGAAGTACGTGCTCATCGAGCGGTTCCGGCACAAGCACGGGCTGTCGCTGGCCTCGCCGCGGGTCGCCGAGCTCGACCTGAAATACCACGACATCCACCGTGCCCGGGGCCTGTACTACCGGATGGAACGGGCTGGTCTGGTCGAGCGCGTCACCCGTGACCTCGACGTCTTCGAGGCCAAGTCACGCCCCCCGCAGACCACCCGCGCCCGGCTGCGCGGCGAGTTCATCAAGCGCGCCCAAGAGAAACGCCGGGACTTCACGGTCGACTGGGTCCACCTGAAGCTCAATGATCAGGCTCAGCGTACGGTCCTGTGCAAGGACCCGTTCCGTTCCGTCGACGATCGGGTCGACAAGCTCATCGCCAGTATGTGAGGACTCGAGCCCCTGTGATGTTCGTGCCGCGACGCGCCGGCGTCGTCCTGCCCTTCGCGTCAGCCCGTTCCGGCTCGCGTGGCAGCGGCCGTCGGCCGTCCGCCACCCGCCGGCACCTGCTCGCGGGTGCCGTGCTGCCCGCCGTGCTGCTCGCCCCGCTCCTGGCCGGTTGCGGCGCCTCCG
>NZ_CDWWEW010000071.1:0-16677 GCF_977966315.1 Frankia sp. CeRuru1 | reverse complement strand
CGGACTAACCCCGTAGCGGGCTCGTGGAGGGCTCGTAGGGCTGCTTCCGCTGTACCCGGCTGTCCCCGTCATCCGTATTCCCGACCTGCCTACAGGGAACGGTGGTCCAGGGAAGCCGAGAATGTTCCCGGCCATGGCACACCTCCCGATGAGGGGACTAGAAGGGGTACCCCCGCTTCCGGTGTCGGACTACCCCGTAGGGGTGCGCATCCCTCGCGCTGGAACCGCGGCTGGAGTGCTCCGGAACGGGTGTCGGTCAACGACGCTGAAGGGACCGTTCCTCCTCGGTGCCGGGTTCATGGTCGGCTGGATGTCTGGATGTGCGGCTGGAGGTGCATTGTGATCGGTGCGGCGCGGTCGCCCGATCTTCCCGGCGCGCGGCGGTGGTATCACTGGATCGGTCCGACGAGACGGACTGACCTTCGATAAGCCGGACGAGAAGTGGTCGAGTGGTGATTGCCGTGCTAGCTGATACGCTTTTAACAGTTAGCGCCCGCCTGCTAGCTCGGCTGCCGGCTGGAGTTAGCGCGAGTGCGCGCTCACTCATCACTTGCTATAGCGGCACGCCTGCGCCGGTCGCGGCGCTTGGTCGGTTGGGGGCATGGTTGCGGTATGGAAAAAGGCTCCTCGGTTTCCTGCGGAGCCTTTCACGTACGCGTGGTGTCGGCGGCGTTGCGTCGCGCGACCACCGATCCGGGGTTCGGAGCGTTCCTGTGGGTGGTGCCGCGGACCCCCGTCAGCAGTCGTCGGCTCTCGGCCGGCGATCCGCGGCGGCCGACATCCCTCGGCTGATCGGGGTCAGTCAACCGGGACCTGCGCCGAAGCCCGTGCCGAAGCCCGCGCCGCGGTCTGGGCCGAATCCTGTGGCTCCCAGAGGGAGCTCGGATACGCCCGACGCAGTTCGGGAGCGATGTCGGCGGCGAACCACTCAAGCTGCTCGCGCTGCCAGTCCACCGGCAGTGAGTTGACGCCGATACCGGTGAGCTGCTGGCCGTACAGCTCGGTGAACCGCTGGATCTTGTCGAGTACCTGCTCGGGACTGCCAACGAGCGCCGAGCCGTGTTCGATGAACTCCTCGAGCTCCCAGAAGGGGGAGTTGTTGTGCGTGGCCGCGGGCGTCACCCGCTGGGCGTCCCAGAACGGGCGGTAGGCCTCCAGGGCCTCCTGCGAGGTCTTCCGGATCAGCAGGGCCGGGAAGCCACTGGCGACCAGCGGCTTCCCCGGATGGCCGTAGTGGGCCCATCGTTGCCGGTAGTGGTCGATGAGGTCCCGGTACCGCGCGATGCGGAAGAAACCGTTCGCCGAGTACAGCGGGTCGCCGTGACGCGCCGCGAGCTCCGTCGTCTGCAGACTGGTCGCGCTGCCGTGCCACACCCGGATCTTCGACTGGTACGGGCGCGGCTGGGTCGTCACGTCGACGAGCGGCGTGCGGTACCGCCCCGACCAGGTCACGTCCTCCTCCGACCAGAGCCGGCGCAGCAGCTCGTACTTTTCGGCAAGGACGTCCCATTGTTCCGAGGGGTCGAGCCCGAAGGTGGAGTAGTGCGGAGCGTGGTTGCCCTTCCCGACGACGAGATCGAGCCGTCCGCTGCTGAGATGGTCGAGCAGCGCGTATTCCTCCGCCACCCGGACCGGGTCGTGGATGCTGAGCACGGTCACGCCGGTGAGTAGCCGGACGCGACTGGTGCGGGCGGCCAGCGCGGTCAGCAGGACGGCGGGGGATGAACACAGGAACGGCGCGCCATGCCTCTCGCCGATTTGGTACGCATCGTAGCCAAGCTGCTCCACCAGCTCCGCCTGGGCGAGCACACTGGTCAGTTTGTCGTGCTGACTCATGACAACGCCCGTTTTCGGATCGGGTGAGTTGATGATCAGTGAGAGCGCGACAAACTTCATAGGTTTGACGATATCGATCGATAAGATCGACAACAGCCGAACCGCCGGATTGCCGGCGTCGAATCCCGCCCGCATGCCTCCGTCGGCGGGTCCGGCCGGAACAACCGGCATCGCGGCCTGGCTCCACCCCCGACGCCACGGCTACGGGACGCCGGACCGGGTGGCTACCGAGGGCATCCACGCCTGTTCCGGACGCTAAATGCAAATGCAGCGGCGTCCGGTGAAAGCGGGCGCTCAACAACAATGCGGGGCGCCGGGTAAATGCGGGGGCAGGCCGACAGTGCAGGTGCGTTCCGGCGAATGCAAGTGCGCTCCGCGAATGTGGGAGCCGTCCCGGTGATGCGGGACTCGATCGACGGTGCATCGTCCCATGGCGTTCAATGCCGAGCGCAACGGCGAGTTCAACGCCGAAGACGGCGGGCGGCGTTGGAAAACGCCGCCCGCCGTCCCGGTCCGTGCCGCCAGCCACGACTGTCCGCCACGACATGGCCACTTCCACTGGGCGATGGCATGGGTGAAGCGGGACAGCGCCGTCGCCACGATGACGCTTTGTCGCCGTCGTTCCCACGCCGTGGTTCGTGGCCATGATCAAACGTAGGCGTGACGACCACCGGTCGCTTAATGCAGCGGGCGCATGCAGTCCCGGCAGCGGTCGTTCAGAATCGAGAGGAGCTCGACAGCCTTGAGTGAGGCGTCGCGCACCTTCGCGATGTCCTGCGAGGAGTTCAGCCTGATCAGCGCGGATTCAGCTCCGTCGGAGGCGCCCTCCCGGACCGCCTCGACGATCTCTGCCGCCGGTGTGCCGAACTGGAAGAGCAGAACCTCTTTGTCCTGGTAGGACGGTAGTTCCGTGGGCAGGTGCCCGAGACCGATGCCGGCGAGGTTCCGGCTCAGGATCTGCCGCACGTTGGTACCCAACCGGCCATAGCCGCCGATCTCCCGCAGTGTCCCCATGTTGATCCGGAAGACACCGTTGTTGCCTACTACGGTCGCACGCAGGTCCTCCCACGTCCCCGGCGGGTCGGACGGCACGCCGACCATCTGCGTGTCCGTCATCTCTACCATCCCGACTGGCAACCCAAGTGCTCCACGTATACGCGAACCGACACGCCCAGCTCCTTCCGCTCTCCATAGGAAAGCACTGCGTGCTGCCAGGTCGGCGTCGCCCGGCGTCGCCCGGCGGAAAATAACTGTTATCCATAAGATAACCGACTCTCCGGGTGAGGTCCACCCACGACGGACCTTGTCGGTTTCGAAAAAGTTAATCCTGATGATCGGGATCGCGCGGCGGCCGGGAAGCTGCCAACATGAATGTGAGTCATCTTGTTCATCCGCCGTGACCAGCATCGATAGCGCCGACATCTGTACGTAACACGGCAGGTACCTCGCTGAAACTCTTGTTCGAATGTTCCGATAACATCTCATCTGCACGGGGCGTTTGCTGCCGTCATCTACACCGCTCCGGCGGATCGGGGGATCCCCGTAATCGGGCGATCTTCCTGGCGTACCGTGTGCTCCGGACCACTTCGGCGGCGCGCCCGGAGCTATGTGGGCGGCGCCACGAGGGAAAGTTTCCAGGAAAATTTTAATTAAAGATTTTTCCTTGCGAATATCCTTCGGGGTATCTTTCGGGAGAAGCTTCCAGTCATCCCGACGGAATACCTGTTAACGCCGAAGTTACCGGGGCTTGCAGGGCTGAAATAAACGGCTCCTAGTGTTCTTCGTGTCGCCACCGGACAAACGAAGAACCACTGTTCGGGGGCGAGCCCATGGCCTTCTGTTCTCGATCGACGGCTGGTGATGACAGTGCCCGGTCCCCGTTTTCCCAGCTCATCCACGCCTACGGTCGAGCCGGCCGCGCCGGTCAGGTTTTGCGACACCACCCTGCGCGACGGCGAGCAGGCGCCTGGGGTGGCATTCACCGCAGCCGAGAAACTTGCTATCGCCGCTGCTCTGGACGCCATCGGCGTACACCAGATCGAGGCCGGAATACCTGCCATGGGACCCGCCGAACGGGATGTCCTGCGGGAGATCCTCGCGACGCAGCCTCAGGCCGGCGTGGTGGCGTGGTGCCGGGCCGACCGCCGCGACATCGATGCCGCGGTGTCCTGCGGAATTGTCACTGCGCACCTAACCATTCCCGTCTCCGACCTGCATCTGAAGAGCAAGCTGGGCCGGGACCGGGGATGGGCGCGGCGCCGCATCCGCGATTGCGTCTTCGACGCGGCCGACCGCGGGCTGCGGTTCAGCGTCGGCCTGGAGGACGCCTCCCGCGCGGACGACAACTTCGTCATCGAGCTGGCCGGCGAGCTGCGCGAGTGGGGTGCCACCCGGATCCGCTGGGCCGACACGGTCGGTCTGCTGGACCCGGTCAGCGCCTATACCCGGCTCGGCCGGCTAGTCCAGGCGGTCCCGGGGGAGTGGGAGATCCACGCCCACGACGACTTCGGTCTGGCGACCGCGAACACCCTCGCCGCGGTTCAGGCCGGATTCACCTGGGTTAGCACCACGGTGCTGGGTCTGGGGGAGCGGGCCGGCAACGCCCCGCTGGAGGAGGTGGCGATGGCCCTGCGGCACCTGTTGAAGGTGCCGGTGGACCTGGACACCACCTCGTTCCGCAGGCTCGCGCGGATGGTGGCCCGGGCCGCCTGCCGCCCGCTGCCGGTGGGCAAGGCGGTGGTCGGTGAGTCAGTGTTCGCGCACGAGTCGGGGATCCACGTCCACGGCGTGCTGCGACACCCGTCGACCTACGAGCCGTTCGACCCCGCCGAAGTCGGCGGGCAACGGCGGCTCGCGTTCGGGAAGCACAGCGGCCGGGCCTCGGTGCGTCACGCGCTGGCCCAGTACGGCATCACCGCCGACGACAGCGAGATCGAGCCGCTGCTTGAGCGGGTCCGGGCCACGGCGACCCAGACGAAGCGCGGCCTGCACGGCCGTGACTTCCAGGAACTTCTCGGGCGGGCCGAAGTGCCGGCCCCCCGAGTGGAGGCCCCGCCGTCCTAGGCCTGGTCCGGCAGGGACCGGACCCGGCTGGCAGACGCAACGGGGTCGATCAACAACTAACGGTTGTGCCGATGTCCTGGCCAAACCCGGCCGGCGGCACGACTCCAGCCCAGGGGCCCAGCGGCCCGACCTGCCCGATCGGCGTGGTCGTGGCACCGGTGCCCCCTGTGCTGGGCAACCGTTCCGAGGAGGAACACCGCATGCGCCAGATCGCGTTCTACGGCAAGGGTGGTATCGGAAAGTCCACCACCCAGCAGAACACCATGGCGGCGATGGCCGAGATGGGCAAGAAGGTCATGATCGTTGGCTGCGACCCCAAGGCCGACTCGACCCGGCTCATCCTGCACTCCAAGGCCCAGACCTCCGTCATTCAGCTGGCCGCCGAGAAGGGCTCGGTCGAGGACCTGGAGCTCGACGAGGTCCTGGTCGAGGGCCAGTGGGGCATCAGGTGCGTCGAGTCCGGCGGCCCGGAGCCCGGTGTGGGCTGCGCCGGCCGCGGTGTCATCACCTCCATCAGCTACCTGGAGGAAGCCGGCGCCTACGAGGACCTCGATTTCGTCACCTACGACGTCCTCGGTGACGTCGTCTGCGGCGGGTTCGCGATGCCGATCCGCCAGGGCAAGGCGCAGGAGATCTACATTGTCACCTCCGGCGAGATGATGGCGATGTACGCGGCGAACAACATCGCCCGAGGCATCCTCAAGTACGCGCACTCCGGCGGTGTCCGGCTCGGCGGGCTCATCTGCAACAGCCGTAACACCGACCGCGAGGACGAGCTGATCATTGAGCTCGCCCGCCGGCTCAACACCCAGATGATCCACTTCATCCCGCGTAACAACGTCGTGCAGCACGCCGAGCTGCGCCGGATGACGGTCATCGAGTACGACCCGAAGAACGAGCAGGCCGACCAGTATCGGCAGCTCGCCAAGAAGATCGTCGACAACGACATGAAGACCATCCCGACGCCGATCACCATGGACGAGCTCGAGGAGCTCCTCATCGAGTTCGGGATCATGGAGCAGGAGGACGAGACCATCATCGGCAAGGCCGCCGCTGTCGCCTGACCCTGTCACCTGCTCCGACTCCGTCGAGGATGAGGTCCCGACCATGACGACGACGCCGGCACCTATCAAGGCCGAGACCGAGGCGATGATCGCCGAGGTGCTGTCGAACTACCCCGCGAAGACGGCCAAGTTCCGGGCCAAGCACCTCAAGGCCAACGACCCCGATGGGTCGAAGGAGTGCGAGGTCAAGTCCAACATCAAATCCCGCCCGGGGGTCATGACGATCCGCGGCTGCGCCTACGCCGGTTCCAAGGGCGTGGTGTGGGGCCCGGTCAAGGACATCGTCAACATCAGCCACGGCCCGGTCGGCTGTGGCCAGTACTCCTGGGCCACCCGGCGCAACTACGCCCGCGGCCCCTGGGGTGTGAACAACTTTGCCGCGATGCAGTTCACGACCGACTTCCAGGAGAAGGACATCGTCTTCGGCGGTGACCCGAAGCTAGAGACGGTCTGCGACGAGATCACCGAGCTGTTCCCGCTGGCCAAGGGGATCTCGGTCCAGTCCGAGTGCCCGATTGGTCTGATCGGCGATGACATCGAGGCGGTCTCCCGCAAGGCCTCGAAGAAGCTCGAGCTGCCAGTCGTCCCGGTGCGCTGCGAGGGGTTCCGCGGGGTCAGCCAGTCCCTCGGCCACCACATTGCCAACGACGCGGTCCGCGACCACGTGCTGGGCACCGGCGGGAACACCTTCAAGCAGACGCCGTATGACGTCGCGCTCATCGGCGACTACAACATCGGCGGCGACGCCTGGGCCTCCCGGAAGATCCTGGAGGAGATGGGCCTGCGGGTCATCGCCCAGTGGTCCGGTGACGGCACGATCAACGAGATGGCCTCGACGCACCTGTCGAAGCTGAACCTGATCCACTGCTACCGGTCGATGAACTACATCTGCACAACCATGGAGGAGCGCTACGGCACTCCGTGGACCGAGTTCAACTTCTTCGGTCCCACCAAGATCGTCGATTCGATGCGGAAGATCGCGGCTTTCTTCGACGACGAGATCAAGCAGAAGACCGAGGCGGCGATCGCCCGCTACCAGGTCCGATTCGACGAGATCACGAACGCCTTCCGGCCGCGCCTGGAAGGCAAGCGGGTCATGCTCGCGGTCGGCGGACTACGGCCCCGGCACACCATCGGTGCCTACGAGGACCTCGGCATGGAGGTCGTCGGCACCGGCTACGAGTTCGCGCACAAGGACGACTACACCCGCACCTACCCCGCTCTCGCGGAGGGCGTGGTCCTCTACGACGACCCGACGGCCTTCGAGCTGGAGGAGTTCGCCAAGCGGCTCAAGCCGGACCTGATGGGCGCGGGCGTCAAGGAGAAGTACGTCTTCCACAAGATGGGCGTCCCGTTCCGCCAGATGCACTCCTGGGACTACTCCGGGCCATACCACGGCGTGGACGGCTTCGCGGTCTTCGCCCGTGACATGGACATTGCGATCAACAGCCCGACCTGGGACCTCCTGGAGACCCCCTGGTCGAAGGCCGGAGAGGTGTTCTGACCGGCCGGTCCGGCTCCCGCCGGCGGCAGCCGGCAGTCATCAGCCACGGTAGAAGGGAGGATGTCCGGTGACGACGACTCCGGAAACAAACAGTTCCGTCCCGCTGCGGGTCCTCGACCACAGCGAGCTGTTCAAGGACGAGGTCTACCAGGAGCAGTTCGAGGGCAAGCGCGAGTTCGAGAACGGCAGCGACGCCGCCGAGGTCGCCCGGGTCCTGGAGTGGACCCGCGGCTGGGAGTACCGGGAGAAGAACTTCGCCCGGGAGGCGCTGACCGTCAACCCGGCCAAGGCGTGCCAGCCGCTCGGCGCGGTCCTGGCGGGCCTCGGCTTCGAGGGCACCATGCCCCTGGTGCACGGCTCGCAGGGCTGCGTCGCCTACTTCCGCAGCCACTTCGCCCGGCACTTCAAGGAGCCCGTCCCGGCGGCATCCTCGTCGATGACCGAAGACGCCGCCGTCTTCGGCGGGCTGAACAACCTGGTCGAGGCGCTCGAGAACGCGACCACCCTGTACAAGCCCAAGATGGTCGCGGTCAGCACCACCTGCATGGCCGAGGTGATCGGGGAGGACCTGTTCGCCTACATCGGCGCGGCGCGGGACAGGGGCGCGATCTCCGCCGACTACCCGGTGCCGTACGCGCACACGCCGAGCTTCGTGGGCTCACACCTCACCGGCTACGACAGCATGCTCAAGGGCATCCTGGACCTCCTGGGCAAGACGGCGGACGCCGACAAGGTCGAGTCCCCCGGGAAGCCCCGGCTGAACATCGTGCCCGGCTTCGAGACCTACGTCGGCAACCACCGCGAGTACCGCCGCATCCTCGAGCTGATGGGTGTCGACCCCCTGATCCTGGGCGACCACAGCAGCTCCCTGGACTCGCCGGCGACGGGTGAGTACGAGCTCTACCCAGGTGGTACCCCGCTCGCCGAGGCCGCCACGGCTCGGTTCAGTCGCGCTACCGTGATGCTTCAGGAGACCACCACCCGCAAGACGATGGAGTTCGTCCGGGACGGGTGGAAGCAGGAGACGGTGGTGCTCGAGACCCCCATCGGGGTGAAGAACACCGACCGCTTCCTGACCGAGGTGGCCCGCCTGGCGGAGGTCGAGATCCCGGCCGAGCTCACCGCCGAGCGTGGCCGCCTGGTGGACGCGCTCACCGACTCGCATGCCTATCTGCACGGCAAGCGGGTCGCCATCGCGGGTGACCCTGACCTCGTCATCGCGATGACCGGCTTCGCCCTCGAACTCGGGATGATCCCGGTCCACCTGCTGAGCACGAACGCCGACAACTCCTTCGCGCCCAGGCTGGAGAAGGTCCTCTCGACCAGCAAGTTCGGCGAGGCGGCGACCGTCTGGCCGGGCAAGGACCTCTGGCACCTGCGGTCGCTGGTCTTTACCGAGCCGGTCGACCTGCTCGTCGGGAGCTCGTACCTGAAGTACATCTCCCGGGAGGCGAACGTGCCGCTGGTCCGGGTCGGTTTTCCGATCTTCGATCGGCACCACCTGCACCGCTTCCCGATCGTCGGCTACACCGGCGGTCTGCACCTGCTCACCCAGCTCGTCAACACGGTGCTCGACGAGCTGGACCGCACCAGCCCCGACCACAGCTTCGACGTCGTCCGCTGAGCGTCCGACCGGGCACAGCTGTGGTCGGTCCGGCCCCCGGCCGGATCTGAACGTGGTCGGCCGGCCGCGCCCACCGCGCTCCCTGCGACCGGCCGACCACCCCGCCGTGGGGTCGATCGATCACCTCCCGGATCGATCGACCCCTCGCCCCCGTCCCACCTCTTTCAAGAACCGTGCCCGTAGAACCGCGTCCTTCCGAGGATGGCCCATGGCAGCCACAGAACGCGTCGCGCTGTTCACCGAACCGGCCTGTAACCACAACAACGCCAAGACCACCAAGGCCCGCAAGGCGGGTTGTCCCAAACCCAAGCCCGGGGGCACTTCCGGAGGTTGCGCCTTCGACGGAGCCATGATCACCCTCGTCCCGATCGCCGACTGCGCTCACGTGGTCCACGGCCCGATCGGCTGCGCGGGCAACTCGTGGGACGGCCGGGGCAGCCTGTCGTCCGGGCCGGTGCTCTACCGGCACGGCTTCACCACCGACATGGCCGAGAACGACGTGGTGCTCGGGGGGGAACAGCGCCTGTTCGACACCATCCTGGAGGTCGTCGAGCGGCACTCGCCGCCAGCGGTCTTCGTCTATTCGACCTGCGTCACCGCGATGATCGGAGACGATCTTGACGCGGTGTGCGCGGCGGCGGCCGCCGAGTCCGGGGTGCCGGTGATCCCGATCCACTCGCCCGGGTTCGTCGGCAGCAAGAACCTCGGCAACCGGCTCGCCGGCCAGGCCCTGCTCGACCACGTGATCGGCACCGTCGAGCCGGAGCTCACCACCGACCGGGACGTCAACCTGATCGGTGAGTACAACATCGCCGGGGAGTTGTGGGACGTCCTGCCGCTGCTGTCCCGGCTGGGCCTCCGGGTGCAGGCGTGCATCAGCGGTGATGCCCGCTACCGTGACGTCGCCGCGGCCCATCGGGCCAGGGCGACGATGGTGGTCTGCTCGCGCGCGCTGCTCGGACTCGCCCGTGGCCTGCAGGAACGTTACGGGATCCCGTGGTTCGAGGGCAGCTTCTACGGCACCCGGGCGATGGGCGACACCCTGCGCGGCTTCGCCCGCCTGCTCGAGGACGACGAGCTCTCCCGCCGCACGGAGGAGCTCATCGCTGTCGAGGAGGCGGCCGTCGCCGTCGCACTTGAGCCGTACCGGCGCAGGCTCGCCGGGCGCAAGGCGGTGCTCTACACCGGCGGGGTCAAGAGCTGGTCGATCGTGTCCGCGCTGCAGGACCTCGGCATCGAGGTGGTCGGCAGCGGCATCACCAAGAGCTCCGACGGCGACGTGGACAAGATCCGCGAGCTGCTCGGCGACGCAAAGATGATCAAAGAGGGCAGTCCGCGCGAGCTGCTGCGGGTCGCCGAGCAGACCGGGGCGGACATCCTCGTCGCCGGCGGCCGCAACCAGTACACCGCGCTGAAGGGCCGGCTGCCGTTCCTCGATATCAACCAGGAGCGGCACATCCCCTACGCCGGCTACACCGGGATGGTCGAGCTCGCCCGGCGCCTCGACCTGGCGATCGCGAGCCCGGTCTGGGAGCAGGTCAGCCGGCCCGCTCCCTGGGACCTGGTTGGAGCCCGCTGATGGCCGAGGTCGTGACCGGAGAGCGGCAGGCGGCGATTGACCCGCTCAAGCACAGCCAGCCGCTCGGGGGTGCGCTGGTCTTCCTGGGCCTCGCCGGCTCGCTGCCGATCATGCATGGTGCGCAGGGGTGCGCGTCGTTCGCCAAGGCCCTGCTCACCCGGCATTTCAACGAGCCGATCCCGCTGCAGACCACCGCGATCACCGAGGTGACCGCGGTCCTCGGCAGTGGTGAGGCGATGGTGGAGACGCTCGATGCCATCCGGAAGAAGCAGCGGCCGGAGATCATCGGCCTGCTCACCACAGGAGTCACCGAGGTCAGCGGCGAAGATGTCGGCGGCCAGCTGCGCAAGTACCTCTCGGCCTGGGACGAGACCGACTCGAGCGGGCCGGAGGCGGGGGCGAACGACTCTGCCCCCGGCGGGGCCCCGCTGATCGTCGGGGTCTCCACTCCGGACTTCATCGGTGGGCTGTCCGACGGCTGGTCGGCCGCGTTGGAGGCGCTGGTCCGAGCGGTGGTGCCGGCAGAGTATTCCGAAACGGAGCCTTCCGGAGCGGATTATTCTACCGGGCGCACCGCCTTCATCGCGGCCAGCGCTCCCGTAACGCATCTCACTACCGCTGGGTCCGCCGAGGCTGCTGGGTCCGCCAGGTCCCTGGGGTCCGCCGCCCGGCGGGTGGCGGCGGCGGACGATGGCGATCTGGATCCGCGCCAGCTCGCGGTCCTGGTCGGCCCATCCCTGACGGCGGCCGACCTCGACGAGCTCGGTGAGCTGATTCGCGCGTTCGGGCTCAACCCGGTACTCGTCCCCGACCTGTCCGGATCGGTGGACGGGCACCTGGCCCCCGCCTGGCAGCCCACGACGACCGGCGGCACCGGGCTCGCGCGGCTGCGGGCGCTCGGTCGGTCGCGGGCCGTGCTCGTCGCGGGTGCGACCGCGGCGGCGGCCGGTGACCTGCTCGCCGCCCGGACCGGCGCCCGGATCCTCCGCCACCGTCATCTCAGCGGGCTGACGGAGGTGGACGCCCTGGTCACCGAGCTGATCGAACTCACCGGAGCGTCCGCGCCGACCCGGGTCCGGCAGGCCCGGGCCCGGCTCGCCGACGGTCTGCTCGATACGCACTTCGTCCTCGGTGGCGCCCGGGTCGCGCTGGCAATGGAGCCGGAGACCCTGGTCGCCGTCGGTTCCCTGCTGCACGACGTCGGGGCCGAGGTCGTGGCGGCGGTGTCCCCGACCGCCGCGCCGGTCCTCGCGGACGCGCCCTGGGACGAGGTCGTCGTCGGCGATCTGACCGACCTTGCCGAACGGGCCCGGGCGGGCGGTGCGCACCTCGTCCTCGGTTCCAGCCATGCCCGCGAGGTCGCCGACCGGATCGGTGCCGCGCACCTGCCCGTCGGCTTCCCGATCTTCGATCGGCTCGGCGCGGCGCTGGCCGGTACCGCCGGGTACGCCGGAAGCCTGCGCCTGCTCATCGAAGCCGCGAATCGTCTACTCGATCACGAGCACGTGCACCGCCGTCCCGGGCGGAGGTTCTCCGTGCCCGGCGCGGATGGGCAGCCCGCCCACCGGGCCGAGATCCCCACCCAGCCCGGCTCCGCGGGTGAACCCGATCAACTCGACAACCTGTTCCAGGAGTCTCCGTGTTGAAGATCGCCTTCGCGACCAGCGACGGCACCGCTGTGGATCAGCATTTCGGGTGGTGCCAACGGTTCGACGTGTACGAGGTCGGCCCCGAGGGATCCAGGTTCCTGGAGACCCGCGCGCTCGACGCGGCGCCGACGGACGAACAGGACAAGATCGAATCTAGGCTCGCCGCGGTCTCGGACTGCGCGATCCTCAACATCAGTGACATCGGCGGGACGGCCGCGGCGAAGGTGGTGAAGGCCCGGATTCACCCGGTGAAGGTGGTCAAGGGCACCGCCATCCCCGAGCTGCTCCGCCGCTACACCTCGACGCTGGCCGGCAATCCGCCGCCCTGGCTGCGCAAGGTGCTGCGGTCCCACGAGCCGCAGCCGGCGGCGACCTGGACCCGCGGCGGTGCCACGGCCCTGAAGCCCAAGGGGGACGCGGCATGACCGCGAAGACCGGTTTCCTCGGCGACCTGGTCGACCAGCTGCGCGCCGGGGACACCTACGGCCAACTGGAACGGTTCTCCGACGAGGACCTGCTCCGCCCGTTCATCGTCACTCGGGAGCAGCGCCGCGAGATCGCGGTGAACTGCGACATCGACGCCGCCGTAGAGGGCCGGGTGCGCTCCTTTTACCAGGCGGTCGCGGCGGCCACCGAGAAGGCGACCGGGGCGTTCACCACCACCGTGCTCGACCTCAGTCACGAGGGGTTCGGGCGCGTGATCATTTGCGCCGGGCGGCTCGTCGTCCTCTCCGACGCGCTGCGGGACGTGCAGCGGTTCGGCTTCGGCTCCATGGACGAGCTCTCCGCCCGGGGCGAGTCGCTGGTGACCGGTGCGACCAAGCAGATCGAACGATGGAACGAGGTGGCCCGCGATGACTCCTGACGCCCAAGCCGCCGACACCCCGGCCGGGGGCGCCCCGGCCGACACCGAGCTGCGGCTGCGCAAGCTTCGTAGCCGGGCCTCCCAGCTCAAGCTCGACCTGCACGACCTCGCCGAGGACCTCCCGATCGGCTGGGAGGGCCTGCTCGACGTCGCCCGCCGGACCTACGACGCCTATGCGGAGATCGCCCTCCTCGAGGGCCTGCTCGAGAAGGAGACATCGCGATGAGCGTGAGCACGGCCGCCGGCCAGCTGGCGGACTTCCGCCGCTGTTCCACCGCCGAGGAGTACTTCACCCTGCTAGACGTCGACTACGACCCGCGGGTCCTGGCCGTCAACCGGCTGCACATCCTCCGGTACTTCGCCAACCAGCTGGTCGAGCTGCACAACACCCGGACCGAGGTCGGGAACCCGGTGGAGCTGCTGCGGGAGTACCGCGACGCGCTTGTCCGCTCTTACCAGGCCTTCACCACCGCCTCCGCCCTGGACCATCGCCTGTTCAAGGTGCTGCAGGACCGCGCGCCGCAGGAGTCGTTCGTGCCCGCGTCGTCGATCACCGTCGAGCGGCTGGCCCCGACGGTGCCCCAGCCGTCGGCGCCGTCCGACCCGGTGGAGCCGTCCCAGTCCGCCTGGCCGCACCACGCCGCCGCGTCCGCCGACTACTTGGGTGGAACCCGATGAACAGTACCTACGACGTCGGCGACATCGTGGTCGCCGTCAAGGCATTGCGTAACGACGGCACGTACCCGGACCCGGCGATCGCTGTCGGTGAGATCCTCGTCGAGGCCGGCACCCGTGGCCAGGTCATCAACGTCGGCCTCTACCTGCAGGAACATATCGTGTACGCGGTGGCGTTCGACCACGGCCGCATCGTCGGCGCGCTGGAACGTGAGCTCGTCTCCCCCGAGCAGTGGCAGCAGGCGGCGGCTGTCGCCGCCGGCACCGCCGCACCCGCCGCGGCGACCACCGCGACCACCTCTGCGACCGCTCCGGCGACCGGCACGGCGACCGCCCGGGGGAAGGAAGGGCGGTCGTGAAGGCAACCCCCGTCAGCCTGCCGGTGCTGCCCACCGACCTGGCAGGCGAGATCCCCCGGCAGGCCACCGGGCTGGCACCCGACACCGCCGCCGGCTGCGCGAGCAAGTCCAGCTGTGGCACCAGCGCTCCGGTGCGGGATCCGGAGATTGCGGAGAAGATCGCCAACCATCCCTGTTACAGCGCCGAGGCCCACCAGTACTACGCCCGGATGCACGTGGCGGTCGCCCCGGGTTGCAACATCCAGTGCAACTACTGCAACCGCAAGTTCGACTGCGCCAACGAGAGCCGTCCCGGCGTCACCAGCACCCTGCTGTCCCCCGAGGATGCCCTCGCCAAGGTCAAGCTGGTGGCCAGCGAGATCAAGCAGATGAGCGTGCTGGGGATCGCCGGTCCCGGCGACCCACTGGCGAACCCGAAGCCGACCTTCCGGACGATGGAACTGGTGGCCCGGGACTGCCCGGACATCAAGCTCTGCCTGTCCACCAACGGGCTGACCCTGCCGGACCACGTCGACCGCATCGCCGAGCTGAACGTCGACCACGTCACCATCACGATTAACATGATCGACCCCGAGGCCGGGGAGCGGATCTACCCGTGGATCGCCTTCCGCGGCAAGCGGTACACCGGCCGGGAGGCGTCCCGGATCCTCTCCGAGCGCCAGCTCGAGGGCCTGGCGATGCTCACCGAGCGGAAGATCCTCTGCAAGGTCAACTCGGTGATGATCCCCGGGGTCAACGATGACCACCTCGTCGAGGTCTCCCGGAAGGTCAAGGAGCTCGGTGCCTTCCTGCACAACGTGATGCCGCTGGTGTCGGCGCCCGAGCACGGCACCCACTTCGGCCTGACCGGGCAGCGCGGCCCCACCCCGCAGGAGCTCAAGGCGCTGCAGGACCGCTGCGAGCAGGACGACGGCGCCGAGATGAACATGATGCGGCACTGCCGGCAGTGCCGCGCCGACGCCGTCGGCCTGCTCGGTGAGGACCGGGGTGAGGAGTTCACCCCCGAGGCGTTCCGTGGCCGTGAGATCGACTACGACCTCGAAGGCCGCCGGCAGACGCACAGCGAGATCGAACGGTGGCGCTCCGAGGTTGCTGCCACCCGGGGAGCGCTGAACATCTCGACCGGCGCGGTCATTCCCTCCGGCCCGGGCGCATCCCCCGATGAGGGCACCCCGGCCGAGGCCCGCCCGGGGAACGCCCGCCCGGAGGACGTCGTGCTCGTCGCTGTCGCGACCAAGGGCAGCGGCGTGGTGAACCAGCACTTCGGTCACGCGACCGAGTTCTGGATCTACGAGGGGGGTCCGGGCTGGGCCCGGCTCGTGCAGACCCGCGACGTGGACCGCTACTGCAACGGCCCGTCGGACTGCGACGAGGACGCCTCCAAGCTCGACAAGACGGTCGCGATGCTGTCCGACTGCGCAGCGGTGTTGTGCAGCAAGATCGGCCTCGGGCCGCGCGAGGCGCTCGAGAACGCCGGGATCGAACCGGTGGAGCTCTACGACCTGATCGAGAAGGCGGTGGCCGAGGTCGGCTCCCGCCTTGTTGCACATCGTGCCGAAGCGGAGGTTGCCGTCCGATGAGCGCCACCACCCCCACCGTCGAACTGACCGACCGGGCCGTGAAGCAGGTCCGTCACCTGCTCGCCTCGACTCCCGGCACGAGCGGGTTCAGCCTGCGGATCGGCGTCGACCCCGGTGGCTGCGCCGGCTTCATCTACAACCTGGCGCTCGTCCCCGGCGCCGAGGCCGAGGACGTCGTCGTCGGCCAGGACGGCTTCGACGTCGTCGTCCACTCGTCGATGGTTCACCTGCTGCGCGGGCTGCGCGTGGACTACACCGAGACGCTGACCTCCTCCGGGTTCACCTTCCATAACCCGAACGCGACCAGCTCCTGCGGCTGCGGGACGTCCTTCGGTGCCTCGGACTCCACCGAGCGCACCGCCGCGGACGCCCGCCTGCGCGAGCAGGTCGAAGAGATCATGGAGGAGATCCGGCCCTTCCTGCGGGGAGACGGCGGGGACGCCGAGGTCATCGCGACCCTCGCCGGCAACGGCGAGCCCGGGACGGCGGAGGTGCACCTGCGCCTTACCGGAGCCTGCGGCGGGTGCTCCAGCGCCACCGCGACCCTGACCGGCGTCATCGAGAGCCGGTTGAAGGAGGCCCTGCCCGAGATCGGCCGGGTCGCGCTGGTGTCCTGACAGCGCACTACTTGATCACCTGTTCGGCCTAACCCGGGGAGCGCCCGATGGTCACCGCCCGATTCCGTTCCCACCCGCGTCTGCTGGGGTCCATCTGCGCTGGGCCGCCGGCACCGTACCCATCCCGTCGGCAGGCGCCGTCCGTCTTCGACCCGAATCGACGGTACGAGCGGCAGTTGGGTATCCCGGGCTTCGGAGTGTCCGCTCAGCGGCGGCTCAGCGGCGCGACCGTCCTGGTGGCGGGGGTAGGCGGGGTCGGCGG